>CABUIX010000001.1 GCA_902491795.1 uncultured Bacteroidales bacterium
GCGTGAGCTGCAGCAGGAATGAGAACTCTGAGCCCTGCCTGGGGTAGATCTGCTGGTCGGTGGAGTTTCGCACAAGATTGAGCGAATAACTCAGGTTGTGCGCTATTCCGTCGTCAAATATGAAATATCCGGAATACCAGTTGGTCAGCCTGTATGTCTGCCAGCTGAGTCCGTTATACAGCACAAAATAGTTGTCGGGCCACTTCAGGCGCGTACCTATGGATGCAGAGAAGCCGAACACTTCCATCTGCCTGTCGTTCCTGAGCAGGTTGATGGCCAGGTAGGAATTGGTCTGGCGAGTATAATATGCACCGATGTTCAGGGAAGTAGGCTTCTTGCCGAACAGCCAAGGTTCGGTGAAACTTGCCGTGAGTGCCGTATAGTACGTACCGTTGGTCTGGAAGCGGAACGCCAGGTTCTGTGCATCTCCGAGAGGCACAGGACGCCATGCTCCCTTGTCAAACATCCTTCTGGTGGAGAAGTTGTTGAAACTTACGCCGACGGTTGCGACGAACGTGTTGCCTCCCCATCCTCCTGACACTTCCAGCTGTGATGAAGGCTTTTCCGTCACGTTGTACACGATGTCAACCGTATTGTCGAGCTGGTTAGGAATGATTGAATAGCCGGTTTCGCTCATGATCGCCTCAGGATCGAACTGGCCCAGCGATGCAATTTCCCTGATTGACCTCTCAAAGTCAGTCTGGCTGAAAAGATATCCGGGACGGGTAAATATCTGTCGGCGTATGACCCTTTCGTTGGTAAGGTCGTTGCCGTTGATTATTATGTTGTTGAGTGTAGCCTGCTTTCCCTCCGAAATGCGAAGCTCCACATCGACCGAATCGTTCTGGATGTTCGTCTCGACAGGAGTGACGTTGAAGAACAGGTAACCGTTGTCTCGGTACAGCTTGGTCACGTCATACTCGTTCTGCTTGCCGCCTCCGAACAGTCTGTGCTCCATGGTCACGACATCGTACACGTCACCCTTGCTTATCGCAAGCACGGAATTCAACGCATCAGAAGAGTAAACCGAGTTTCCTGTCCAGCTTATGTCGCCGAAATAGTAGCGGTCGCCCTCATCAAAGACGAGGTCAATGCCCAGTCTGTTCGGTTCCACATAATATATTGAATCACGCACAAGCCGCGCGTCACGGAAGCCCTCCTCATTGAAGGCGCCGATCACGTTCTTCTTGTCGTTGAAATACTCCTGCTCGTTGAATTTCTTGCTGCTGAAGAAGTTGTAGAACTTGTTCGATTTTGTCTTCTTCATTGACCTGGCAAGCTTGAAGTCCTTGACATTCTCGTTGCCGATGAAGTTTATGTCCTTGATCTTTATCTTCTCGCCCTTGTCAACCGCAAAGTTCACGCGGATCGCATTCTTGATGATGGTGTCCTTCACAACCTCGGCGTTCACTTCGCACAGAAGGAAACCCTTCTCGGCAAAATAGCGCTTTATGATGTCGGATGTCGTTTTCTCTACATATTCGGAAAATTCGCGTCCTGGACGGAGGTTCACCCTTTCCTGAATGTCTTTCCTCTCGCTCGAGGTGACTCCCGAAAAGCTCCACCTCGAAACCCTTGGACGCTCCTTGATCCTTATGCTGAACCATGCCGAATCTCCCGCGACATTGAGACTGTCTATGGTAAGGGACACGTCTTCAAAATATCTCTGGAGCCAAAGGCGCTCCACCACGTTGGACAGAGCCTCGCCAGGCACCGTCACTTCCATGCCGGTCTGGATTCCCGTAAGGGAAATTATCTGCTGATCGGAATAGAAGGTGTTTCCTTCCACCTTGATGCCCCCGACCTTATACTTGACAGGATGAGAGTAGTCAACTTCAACACCGCTCTCCTGGGCCACGAGTGAAAGGGGCACCAGAACCAGTGCCAGAGTGGCAAATAACCGTCCAATCTTCATCTTATTCAACAAAGGTTTGCAAATATACTAATTATTTGACTTTTCCGAAGCGCCTGTCCCTCGATGCATATTCCTCGAGAGCCGCCCGGTACTGCTCCCGCCTGAAATCAGGCCACAGAGTATCCGTAAAGACAAACTCGGTATATGCCGACTGCCAAAGCAAATAATTGCTGATCCTTTTTTCGCCGGAAGTGCGTATGAGCAGATCCGGATCAGGGATGCCTGCGGTCACGAGATATCGGCTGAAATCATCAACTCCAATTTCGAGACCCGGGTTTTCAATCAAATCATGTGCCATCCTTCTGGCAGCCTGGAATATGTCCCACTTTCCGCTGTAGCTGAGAAAAAGTATCATGGTCATGCCGCTGTTGGAAGAAGTCTCCTTCATTATGGAATCAATCGAAGCCTTGAGACTGTCGGAAAGCCGTTCGCGGTTTCCAAGGACCAGGAACTTTATGTTGTTCTTCATGAATGTCGGAAGTTCCTTCTCCATCATTGTTCCCATAAGTTCCATGAGCGTATGGACTTCGCTGTCGGGCCTGTTCCAGTTTTCTTCGGAAAAAGCGAAGAAAGACGTGTATCTGATTCCCCATTCCACGGAGGCCTCCATCACCTCACGGACACTCGAAACGCCTTCAAAATGTCCGTATACCCGTTCTTTTCCACGTTGTCTGGCCCACCGGCCATTGCCGTCCATGATCAGCGAAACATGTTGCGGCACTTTTTCCAGTTTGTTCATGGTTTATTTTATTTCATTACCGTTTCTGACATCCTCACCCCACAACAGGCGGGTACGCAGCGCATTTATGAATGCCGGGCGGCCCGTGCCAAGACGCTTCAGACGTACCGGCGCCTCGGAAACAGTTATCCTGGTATCGGCCGGAATCCGGCGGCTGCTGTTGTCAAGAGACAAGACTGCACGGCCCTCCCTGGAGCGCATGGTGATCTCTATCCTGGTTGTCTGAGGGACAACCAGAGGCCTCACGTTCAGATTGTGAGGAGAGATCGGGGCAATTATGAAAACCTTCGAGTCCGGCGTGCATATAGGGCCTCCCACGCTCAACGAATAAGCCGTCGAACCTGAACTTGTGGCCACGAGCAGGCCGTCAGCCCAATATGTAGGCAGAGGTGCTCCGTCTATGATGACATCAATTCCCAACATCGATGCGCCGTCCCTGGATATGCTGGTTTCGTTGAGTGCATAGGGCCAGAAACTTCCTGCATCATCGGCAACTACCTGCAGCAGCTCACGCTCTTCAACCTGGAGCTTTCCACGCGATATCGCCTGCAGAAGTTCATCTGGCTTCGCCTCCGACAGAAATCCCAGCCGCCCGAAATTTACACCCAATATGGGGACATCCGACTGGACCGCAAGTCTCGCGGCACTCAGGAAGGTACCGTCACCGCCAAGGCTCAGCAGACCGTCGGTACCCTGCTGCATCTCAGAAGCCGAGCCGGCACGGTAAACTTCGACACCGCCTGCACGCAACTGCCTGAGCAGCGCGTCAATGCGGGGATCACCGCAGAGCTTGTCGTTCTTGATGTAATACGCAAATTTCATTACAAGATTACAAAGTTAACACTATTCTCAAAGAAATACGTACTTTTGCGGAACAAAAAAGAATTGACATGACCAGACTCAGTGTGAACATCAACAAGATAGCCCTGCTGCGCAATGCGCGCGGCGGCAATGCTCCCGATGTCCTCAAGGCAGCGCTCGACTGCGAGAGGTTCGGAGCGGAAGGCATCACCGTACACCCGAGACCGGACGAGAGGCACATCAGATATTCCGACGTGCGCACACTCAGGCCCGCACTTTCAACAGAATTCAACATAGAGGGTAACCCCACAGGAAGTTTCTCCGCACTCGTGTGTGAGGTGGTCCCCGACCAGGTAACTCTGGTTCCGGACGCACCGACGGCAATCACCTCAAATGCAGGATGGGACACAGTCGCGAACCGGGAATTCCTGACAAGGGTATGCAGCTCTTTCAAGTCCAGAGGCATACGCACGTCGATCTTCATTGACCCTGACCCAAGGATGGCCGAGGGCGCGGCCAAATGCGGAGCCGACAGGGTTGAACTCTATACTGCCGCCTATGCAGCGGGATATGCAGAAAACCGCGAAAAGGCGATTGAGCCATACCTCCGGACTGCCGAGGCCGTCCGGGATCTCGGCCTGGGGCTCAATGCGGGACATGACCTGTCCCTGGAGAACCTCTCATATTATATAAAGACCATACCTTGGACCGACGAGGTAAGCATCGGGCACGCACTCATTTGCGACGCCCTTTACATGGGCCTGGAAACGACCATAGCCAAATACCTGGAGGCCATTCTGGCAGTTTAGGATTTTTTGACTACATTTGTAGAATGTATGCAGGCCCAACGGCCACAACAACAAACAGAACCAATAAACAAATGAAAAAGTTACCCATTATTCTCAGCGTAATTTCACTTCTTGGAGTGATAGCAATCGCAGTAGTATCATTCACCGGAAAATCTGGAGGAGCAACCGGCACAGACACGACGGCAGCTGCCGAAACAGGCGCGGCCAAAGGGACGATTGTCTATTTCAACCTCGACAGGGTACTCAACGAATATGACATGGCCAATGACCTGCGCAGCGTGGTCGAGACGAAAGTCAACAGCATCAACCAGGAGGTAAACCGCAGAGGGACAAAGCTGGACCAGGACATAAGGAGTTTCCAGGAAAAGATCAACAAGGGACTCATGACCCAGTCAGTGGCCGAGACACAAAGCCAGAAACTCTCCCAGCAGCAGAATGAGTTCCAGACCTATGCCGCCCAGAAACAGCAGGAGGTTGTGGAGGAGCAGAACGTCATGATGAACCAGATTGCTGACGCGATCAACAGCTACATGATCGAATACAACGCGGAGAAGAAGTACGCCATGATTCTCGCCACACAGGGAGACATTCTTCCTTTGCCTGTCGTCACGGCAGATTCGACACTTGACATTACAGACGACTTCCTTGAGGGTCTCAACGCCGCATACGTGAAATCGAAGGCATCTCAAAAGGAATAGCAGTTGAGAATCGCGATACTGTCATGCTTTTACCCGTTCAGGGGAGGAATTGCCCAGTTCAACGCCAATCTTTTTGCTGAACTGGGCAAGACTCATGAAGTGCGTGCATTCAACTTCAGCAGACAGTACCCGTCCTTCCTCTTTCCGGGAAAGACGCAGTATGTTTCAGAAGGAGACGAAGCGACTCCGGTGGATTCAACGCCGGTACTCGACACGGCCAACCCTCTGAACTGGCCTTCAGCCGCCGCAAAAATACGCAAATGGGATCCGGACATCCTGATAATGCGATACTGGATGTCGTATTTCGGACCTTCTCTCGGCTACATGGCCAGAAAGATGTCTCCAAAGTGCAAGGTCATCGCCATCACGGACAATGTGATACCCCACGAACAGCATTTCTTCGACAGGCCGCTCACAAAATATTTTCTGGGAGGAGTCGACGGATGCGTTGCCTTGTGCAGCGAAGTCGCCTCCGACCTGCTGGCCATAAAGCCTGATGCCCGGTACACGGTCCTTCCTCATCCCGTATACACGCATTTCGGGGAGAAGATACCCAAAAGCGAAGCGGAAAGGCTGCTCGGGATTCCATCCGGAAGCCGCAACATACTTTTTTTCGGACTGATCCGCGAATACAAGGGGCTTGACCTTCTTATCGAAGCGTTCTCGAAGCTGGACTCAAACTACAGGCTGATAATTGCAGGAGAGCCTTACGGATCCTTCGACAAATATCAGAAACTGATAGACAAATGTCCCGACCCGTCACGCATCCACCTTTTCACAAGATATATCGGTGACGCCGAAGTCAAGAATTACTTCTCCGCAGCTGACGTGGCAGTTCTTCCTTACCGCAGCGCCACCCAGAGCGGAATCAGCGCAGTCGCAGACAATTTCGAACTGCCGATGATCGTTACCGACGTTGGAGGCCTCAGGGAAACAATCGGTGAACGCGGGACAGGCCTGGTATGCAAAGAAGGGACGCCAGACTGCATTGCCGGGGAAATCCGCAGATTTTTTGACATTCCCGGCACAAGGGAAAAATGCGTGGCAGCAATCAGAAGTCTCAACGAAAGACTGAGCTGGAACAGATTCTGCAAGGATTTGCTCGCATTTTCAGACACTCTGCAAGAAGACAGCGACAAGAAATGAAAAAAGCATTTTCAATAATACTTGCAATTCTCCTGTTTTGCGCAGGAGCAAATGCGCAGTGGTATCTATTCCCTGGAGGAAGGGCCAGCAGCCGCACGGAGCAGCAGGAAACTGAAGAATACGGAGGGAACAACAGCCGCAACCTGTATCCTGTTCCCGACAGCAACAATGCAGATTACGAGTCCGGAGCCAGGAACACGTTTTTCGGCAGACTGTCCACCATCAACGTGCTGCTCGCCTTGCCGGTCAATGCTGAATCCGCCAAACCGAATGCCAATTTTCTTGAAATGTACTGCGGGGCCCTGCTGGCACTCAGGGATCTCGGGAACGAAGGCATGAAAATAAAATTGAAATTCGTTGACACCGGCAAAAGGGAGCTCAATTCGGCCGAAATACAGGATGCCGATGTAATCATAGGCCCCGTCAACTACGATGAGATACTGAACGCCCTCCCCTTCTGCGGCGACCAGAAGATGCTGGTCTCCCCTCTTGACCCCAAGGCATCCGCACTGGCAGAATCCTCAAGCGTGATACAGGCTCCTTCGGCATGGACATGCCAGATAGACGAGCTCGCCGACTGGGTGCAGGAGGAACTGATGCCGGGCGACGAACTCATTGTCGTCAGAGATCCTTCCGGGAACGGCCAGGGAGAACAGAGCAGCTATCTGCTCAACAGGCTGCACAGTAAAGTGCTGAACTTCCGTACGGTAAAGTCAGTCAGCGACATCCCGTTCCAGGAAGGCAGGACATACCGTCTGATAATCGCTTCGGACAGCGATTCCTTCCTCACCGGAGCCACACGTGCAGCCGCAATAGAGGCCGCACGCAACCGCGACATAATACTCTATTCCACATCCAGGATAAGGAGCACGATAGGATCCAACGTGAATGACCTGCACAACACCAGGACAAGACTTACCGCCGCATATTATATTGACTACGATTCTCCGGAGGTAAAGGACTTCATCCTTGACTACAGGGCTCTTTTCAATGCGGAACCGGGGTCCTTTGCTTTCCAGGGATACGATACCATGCACTATTTCGTCTCTATGTGTGCTGACTATGGACGCAGGTGGTACCGGAGACTTCCGGAATATCAGGAAAGAGGTCTGCAGTCGGACTTCAGATTTGACCGCAGGGAAAGCAACGGAAAAGCGAACGTGGCTGTAAGGAGGATAGTATACAACGCCAACCTCACCACAACACTCGTTCAGGACTGACGGCCTTCCTCAAGAAGGACTCTGGCGTTCTGAAGTGCCGCTTCTGTTATTTCTGAGCCGCTGAGCAGACGGGCAATTTCCTTTACGCGGTCCTCACCATCGACACGTCTGACCATTGAGACGGTTCTCCCGTCCGGAGACATGCTCTTGCTGACGACATAATGTGCATCGCCCTTGGCTGCAACCTGCGGAAGGTGGGTAATCGAGAACACCTGCATGTCCTTCCCCATTGAGCATATCATCTGTCCTATCCTGTCGGCCACGCTGCCGCTTACTCCCGTGTCAATCTCGTCGAAGACAAGAGTGGGCATCCCGGCGGATTTGGCCATCAAGGCCTTAAGGCTGAGCATTATCCTCGATATCTCACCACCTGAAGCGACCTTTGAGAGTTCCTTGGGCTCATCGCTGCCGGAAGAGAAAAGGAAGCTCACCCTGTCACAACCGTCAGCTCCGCCGGCCTTGGGTTCTATCCTGATCTCGAAAGACGAATTCTCCAGCTCGAGGAAACGAAGGGAATCAAGTATGCGCGAAGACATGAGAGGAGCCGCCTTCCTGCGTGACTCGCCCAGCTTTGCACTCAGATCACTCCATCTTGCCAAATCTGACTTCTCCTCCCCCTCCAGCAATGATATCTTTTCCTCAATGGATTCGGAACTGACAACCTTCTCGGCGAAAGCATTCCTGACTGCAATAAGCTCGTCGACAGAAGAGCATCCATGCCTGCGCATCAGCGAATACAGCAGAGACATCCTCTCCTCAACAGCCTCGAGCCGTTCCGGAGACATGTCAAGCCTGGAATCGATTGACTCAAGTTCAGAGCAGACGTCGTCTATTTCTATTCTTGAGGATTCAAGTCTCGAGGCAAGCCCGGCAGCATCCGGAAGATAAGCCGAAATCTGCTCCAGTCTCCGCACGGCATTCTTCAGAAGTACGGAAACGCCCTCAACTTCACCGTCAGAATCCAATGAAGAGGCTGCGGCTGACAAGGCCTCCTTGATTTGTTCAGCATTCGCAAGGCTCTTCTGCTCCTCCTCAAGAGCCTCAAGTTCCCCGCTCTCCAGCTTGGCCTCATCAAGACGGGCCAACTGTTCCGAATTATAATCCTTCTCAGCCCGCAGGGCGGCAAGACTTGACCGGAGTTCCGCAAGATCCGCGCGAACCGACTGAAGTTCCTTCCAGGCACTGCGGCACGCGGAAAGAATTTCGGCATTGCCGGCAAAACTGTCAAGCACGGAAAGCTGGAATCCGCCGTCGACAAGCAGCAGGCTCTTGTGCTGCGAATGTATGTCAACAAGTCTGGACGAAATGCCCTGAAGCACACCCAAGGCTACCGGGCAGTCATTCACAAAACTGCGGGAACGTCCGGACGAGGACATTACCCGGCGCACAACAATCCGCTTTCCGTCAGTCTCAATGTCGTTTTCTTCGAGCAGTTCTGACACCGTATCGTCGTCGCTCTCGAACTCAGCCTCGACCATGAGCGACGAGGCTCCGGGTGAAATCATTGAAGCATCCGCCTTCGCGCCTGCAAGAAATGACAAGGCCCCCATCAGAATGGACTTTCCTGCGCCCGTCTGTCCGGTAATAATGACAAGACCCTCCGGGAACTCAATGTCCAGAGAGTCTATGAGAATGTAGTTCCTGATGTGCAGGGAGAGAAGCATCTTCCGTGCTCTCCTATTGTTCCTGTTTTCCGCCGGCTACACCGTCCTCCTTGGCGAAGCGGTAGTAAAGCTCCCCGTTCTCAAATTCGGAAATCGCCACAAGATCCGGCTTCGGCTGACGCTCGTAGTACTTGGAAATTTCTATCTGCTCCTTGTTCTCGAATACTTCATCCATGGTATCGCGGTCTCCGCGGAACTCCTCCAGTTTCTTGGTGAGTTCCTTCTTCTCTGCAAGTGCTATCTGGTTTGCGCGCTTCGACAAAATCACCACGGTCTCATAAATGTTGCCGGTGGGAGCGGCGAGGTTCTTGACATCCCTCGTGATTGTGTTTGTAGGTATTTTCTTTTCCATACTTTTTTTACGGACAAAACCTGCTACAAAGTTTCATTTTTTTCTCTAACCTTCTCGTACAGGGAATCAAGTTCCTTGCGGTAGGATGATTCGGGATATTCCCCTATGAAATTCAGGTAATCATCCATGAAGACCAGATATCTTTCCTTCTGCTTCGACTTGATGCTCATGGTGGCATAATTGTATGATGACATTGCCGCATAATACAATATGTCCTCACGGTATATGTTGTCGGCGTTGTCCTTGAGGATATTCTTGAATGCTACCCTTGAAGCCTTGTAGTCTTCCATCTTGTAGTAGAGACGGGCGTTCTCGAACGCCTTCTTGTCCAGACGGTCCTTGAGATCCTGGAGCATATGGCGGCAAACGTCGGCATTTTCGCCGTCAGGATGGCTCAGCACATATTCGCTGATTGCGTTCATCGCCGTATATGTCGGAGTCTGGTCAAGCTCATAGCGGAGTGTCGCCTTGTAGAGGCAGTCAAGCCGCAGGAACTCTGCATTGTCGGCAAAAGGGCTTCGCGGATACCGGTCCAGGAAAGTCTGGAAATTCGTTTCCGCCACTGAATACAGCCCGTTGGAGTAATTGCTGAGGCCCCAGTAATACTGGACCGTGTCATCCCTTTCCGTTCCGTTGGTCAGGATGGTGAGCGACTCGAACAGGGAGGCAGCCTTGGAATATTTGCCCTGATTGAAATAATTGAAAGCGGCCGCGTACTTCGCGTCCACATCATTGCTTTCCAGCATCAGGTCATACTGCGACTTGCAGCCGGCTGAAAATCCGGCCACAAGGCAAAGGCCAAGTAAGATTCTGTCAAATTTCATCCTTTCAAATATTTTTCGGCGTCCAGGGCAGCGCGGCATCCCGATGCGGCTGCTGTGATTGCCTGACGATAGTGCGGATCCTGAACGTCTCCTGCAGCAAAGACTCCAGGCACATTTGTGCGGCTGCTTCCCGGTTCCGTCACTATGTAGCCGTTCTCATCGGTCCTGATCCATTTTGAAAACAGTTCAGAGACAGGATGATGCCCGATTGCCAGGAAAAAGCCGTCGACCTTTATATCAAAAACCTCGCCATTCTTCCTCTCAATCCGCACTCCCGTAACTCCGGAAGCGTCTCCAAGGACTTCCTTTGTATTGCAGTTCCACAGGACTTCAATGTTCGGGGTATTCCTTACCCTCTTCTGCATGGCCTCCGAAGCACGGAGAACATCCCTGCGGACAATCATGTACACCTTGTTGCAGAGACCTGCAAGATATGTCGCTTCCTCGCAGGCCGTGTCACCGCCACCGACTACGGCCACATCCTTGCGACGGTAAAAGAAGCCGTCGCAGGTCGCACAGGCAGAAACCCCGAGGCCGCGGAACTTCTGTTCGGAGGGCAGTCCAAGATATTTTGCAGTCGCCCCGGTCGCAATGATCACGGCCTCGGCCTCAATCTGCGTCTCCCCGTCGACAGTCAGAACGAATGGCCTTCTGCCGAAATCCGCCTCGGTCACGCTTCCCCTCCTGATGTCCGCACCGAGAAGCACGGCCTGTTCCCTCATGCCGTCCATCAGCTTTACAGCCTCAACTCCCCCGGGAAAACCGGGGAAATTCTCCACAACCGTGGTCGTGGTAAGTTGTCCACCGGGTTCAGTTCCTTCATAAAGGACAGGCGACATTGCTGCTCTTGAAGCGTATATTGCTGCGGTATAGCCCGCAGGTCCTCCGCCTATTATAAGGCATTTTACAGATTCTCTTTTCATAACTTGCAAAAATAGTCAAATTATCGGAGCATCCAGCCGTTCAGATGCTGTTTTTGAGACACGGGAATGGCAAAATTTTGAAATGTTCAAAATTAAGTCTACTTTTGCCGAAAATACGCAGATTCATGATTGCCACCAAATCCGCCCCGGACATTATTCAATTCAAGGACATCCTCAGAGAAAAGGGACTGAAGGCCACACCCCAAAGGCTCGCTGTCCATGATGCCATGCTGAAGCTCGGGCATGCAAGCGCGGATATGGTCGCCGCACAGATGGAGACGGCAGGCATCACGAAAATCACAATCGCGTCCGTATACAACATACTTTCCACCCTGGCGGACCTCAAGGTATATTCGCGCCGCCTGAGTTCCAACAACAAGATGTACTTCGACGTCAACACATTCAAGCACCTGCACATCTATGACAAGGTCAGCAATGAATATCGTGACGTCATAGACGATGAGCTCATGGATCTGGTGGAGAGCAAGCTGAAGGGGCGCAGGTTCCGCGGGTACACGGTGGAAAACATTGACATCCAGCTGGTCTGCCGGCCCTCGCGCAGAAAGCAACGTTAAAGTTCCTTGCGCCAGCGCGCAAGCGGGATGCCAAGCTGTCCGCGATATTTCGCGATTGTCCGCCTTGCCACCTTATAGCCATGCCTGGCCATCTCGGCGACAAGCTGCTCGTCGGTAAGCGGTTTCTTCTTGTCTTCGGCGTCGATGCACTCCTGCAGCACCTTCTTGAGTTCCCTCGTGGAGACCTCTTCGCCTTCGTTGTTCTCCATACCCTCGGAAAAGAAATACTTCAGCGGAAATATCCCGAAATGGGTCTCAATGTACTTGCTGTTCACTACTCTGGAGATTGTCGATATGTCGAAACCGGTTTTCTCCGCAATGTCTTTCAGGACCATCGGCCTGAGGTTGGTCTCGTCCCCGGTGGCAAAATACTCATGCTGGTAGTCAAGAATGGCCTGCATGGTCCTGCTCAGAGTATTCTGCCGCTGCTTGAGCGCCTCTACAAACCATTTGGCTGAATCCAGCTTCTGGCGGACGAACGTTGCCGCCTCCTTCTGGGCACGTTCGGAAGAACCTTTCGCGGAAAGCAGCAGGTCAGCATATTTCTTGTTGACTCTCAGTTCAGGCACCGAAATCTTCGGCATCGAGAAGGAAAGCTCCCCGTCATTGTTTTCAAGAATGAAATCAGGGACAATCTGCTGGGCCTTGTCCGAATAGGAATCATCAGAACCTCCTCCCGGAGAAGGATTCAGACGTACTATCCTTGCCATCGCCTTCTTCAGGTCAGCCTCCGAAATTCCCATCCTGGAGATGATCTTCTGGAAATGCTTGTTGCTGAATTCCTGAAAATAGTCCCCTACTATGCGTTCTGCATTAACCACGTCCGGAGTCTGCCTGCAATTCCTGAGCTGGAGCAGAAGGCATTCCCTGAGGTCTCTCGCTCCCACTCCTGCAGGCTCAAATTCCTGCACCAGCTCAAGCATGCGCGTGACTTCTGCGGCATCCGTCTGTATTCCTGCCCGGAAGGCCATGTCGTCAACAAGCGATTCAATGTCACGGCGAAGGTATCCGTCTTCGTCCAGCGACCCGATTATGAACGCCGCTATATCGTGTTCCTTCTGTGAAAGGTTGCGGCAGCCAAGCTGGTCCATCAGGCTCTGGGTGAAACTCGTCGTCACCGAAAAGGTGTTGTATTCCGGACGCGGGTCCTTACCCCAGTTGTTGACCTTGAGCCTGTAAAAAGGAATATAGTCGTCGTCCTTGATCTCATCGAGCGAGACCTCCTTCTGGTCCTCGGGGTCCTTCTCAGGATCCGGGCTGTCATCGAGCACGGGATTGTCCTCAAGCTCAGCCCTCACGCGCTGCTCAAGCTCCTGTACCGGAAGCTCAATCAGCTTGATCGTCTGTATCTGGAGAGGAGACAGCTTCTGCTGCTGCTTCAGTTCAAGTCCCTGCTTAATCATGGCTCAACAACAAATAAATCCTCAGTCTCAGGGCCCCTCATGTCAGGAGCGCCTATTGTAGGATACCTGAACCTTTCCCTCGCTATGAATGCATCAGGGAATTCCCCCTTGATCTCATTGAAAAGTATTTCGGCGTCCACCCTGCTTCTGAAATTCCCTACCGACACCTTGAAGTTCGGCGTCGTATAGCTGCGGTATGCCTGTATGTAGGGGAACCTGCGGTTGAAACGGATCAGCGTCTCCAGTGATTCCTCCCTGGCATTCGGATTGCTTCCAATATAAATGCGGATACGGAATCCGTTGAAGGACGAAGAAGCATTGGCTGCAATCTGGGCGTTGAGGGCATCACGCACCTCCGGAGACTGCTGTACCACAACATTCTCCGGCAGCACGGAGAATATGTCCCGGCCGAGAAGAGTGGAATCGACCTCAACCTCGCTTCCGGCATGCACCAGCTCATCCCCGGAGATTGTCGGGAGTTGGGCCGCAGCAGTGAAAACAGCCAGGAAGAGTCCTGCAAATATGCCAATAAATCTGGTTCCAGTCATTGTCATTTCGGTGATTCATTCAACTTTCTTGCCACATGGGCAACATACAAAGATACAAAAAATCCATATCTTTGCGGAGGATTATGAACAAGGTATATATAGAGACATACGGTTGCCAGATGAATGTGGCTGACACAGAAGTGGTTTTCTCCATACTGGAAAAGTCCGGGTTCGAGCGCACGGACAATATGGGTGAAGCAAACGTCATCATGGCGAACACCTGCTCGATACGTGACAATGCAGAGCAGCGCATACTCGGGCGCATCGAGCAGTTCAACATATTCCGCAAAGCTCGCCCCGGAGTGGTGACAGGCATAATCGGCTGCATGGCAGAACGGCTCAAGGACGATCTGCTCAAGACCGGAAAGGTGGACTTCGTGGCCGGCCCCGACACATACAGGACCCTGCCGCAGATGATTGCCGGGGCTCTTGAAGGGCAGCCGCAGATCAATGTCCTGCTGTCACGGGAAGAGACATATTCCGACATCGACCCTGTCCGCATCGACAAAAACGGCGTTTCAGCGTTCATATCGATCATGCGGGGATGCAACAACGTATGCTCATACTGCGTCGTCCCCTATACCAGAGGGGCAGAGCGCAGCCGCGACTGGAAGTCCATAGTGCGTGAAGCATGCAACTGCTTCGCCGCAGGATACCGGGAAGTCACTCTTCTGGGCCAGAACGTGGATTCGTATCATTTCGCCGACATGAACTTCGCCGGACTCCTGAAGACCGTCGCCGAGGCCGTGCCGCAGATGCGCATACGCTTCTCGACCTCAAACCCCCAGGACATTTCCGACGAGGTGCTGCTCACTATGGCCGCCCACGACAACATTTGCCGCCATATCCATCTGCCCGTACAGTCGGGATCCAACCGCATTCTCGAAAAAATGCGCCGGCGCTACACAAGGGAATGGTATCTGGACAGGGTAGCCAAAATAAGGGAAACAATGCCTGACTGCGCAATAACGACCGACGTGATTGCCGGATTCTGCTCCGAAACCGAGGAGGACCACAAGCAGACACTTGACCTGTTCGAAGCCGTCGGTTTTGATGCTGCCTACATGTTCTACTATTCCGAGCGTCCCGGAACCCTTGCCGCCAGGAAATACCCTGACGACGTGGACATCGCGACCAAGACCCGCCGGCTTGAGGAGATCATCGCCCTGCAGAACCGGCTGTCGCTCGAAAGCAACCTGCGCGACAAGGACAAGGAGTTCACGGTCCTTGTCGAAGGTCCATCAAAGAAAAACCCCGACGAGCTCTGCGGACGCAACCCCCAGAACAAGATGTGCGTCTGGGCAGACACGGAGCACAGGCCAGGAGACTTTGTAAGGGTCAGAGTAAAGGACTGCACGCAGGCGACACTGTTGTGCGAGCTTGCCTGACAGGCCCGGCTTCTACAGTATTCCGGCCACTCGCTCCTCGGCGAACGAGAAAAAGCAGTCGTCACTGACGACCACATGATCCATGAGTTCCAGTCCGCAGGTCCGGGCAGCCTTGTGCAGCTGTTCGGTCTGTTTCTTGTCGGCCTCGCTGGGACGCGGGTTGCCGCTCGGATGGTTGTGCACCAGTATTATTCCAGATGCGCAATTGTCAAGAGCCAGCCTGAGCACCTGCCTGACATCAATTACCGTCGACCGGCCGCCACCGGTACTCAGCTTCACGCTTTTGATGAGACAGCATCCGTCATTCAGCAGCAGCACCCAGCACTCCTCATGCCTCAGGCCCTTCATCTGCGGAAGCATGATCTCGAACACGGTGCGTGCCGTGATTACCGGTCTTTTCCGGAGCACCGACTCTTCCTGCAGGAAACGGCGGCCCAGTTCGAACGCGGCAAGGACGGTTGCAGCCTTTCCTTTCCCTATTCCGGGGAGGGCGCACATCCTTCCGCTGTCCATGTTGAAAAGGTTGCTCAGCCTGGCATCGCAGACACCGAGCAACTGCTGGGCAAGTTCGATCGCACTTGAATTCCGGTTGCCGCTGCGCAGAAGAACCGCAAGCAGCTCGCCGTTGCTGAGATTGCCGGCACCTCCGGCAAGCAGTTTTTCGCGAGGCCTTTCGCTCTCGCACAAATCCTTGATCTTCATAGTCAGTTCGGTTATGTCATCCGCAAATATACGTTCCGCACATGGTTTTGTCAAAAAATCAGAAAACAATTCCTACAGTTTCTCTACATAATTTGTATATTTATTTGCAGCAGAAATTCTGTCATGCAGAAAGAACAACACCACGACAACAATGAAGATTCTGATAATAGAAGACGAACCGTCACTCCAGGAACTTATGGCCCGTACCCTGCGCAAGGAACAGCACGTGGTCGAGACGGCATCCTCATGCTCCGAAGCCGAAGACAAACTGGCCGTCTACTCCTACGACTGCATCCTTCTGGACATAATGCTTCCGGACGGCAGCGGGCTGCAGCTTCTGGAAAGGCTCAAGGCCCGGGACAGGAAGGAAGCCGTAATCATAATATCGGCGCGCGACTCGGTAGAAGACAAGATCCGCGGTCTCGAAGACGGTGCTGACGACTACCTGCCCAAACCTTTCCACCTTGCAGAACTCTCGGCCCGCATACGCAGTGTTGCCAGGCGAACCAGAAGCGGCGGCCGGAAAGGAATCACAATCGGGAACGTGACAGTAGAGCCGGAAAGCTTCCGTGCCAGCGTTGACGGAAGAGAGCTGCAGCTCCTCAAGAAAGAATTTGACATACTCGCCTACTTCATGCAGCGTCCCGGACATGTCGTCGACAAGGCAGTCCTCGCCGAAGCAGTATGGGGCGACCACATCGACCAGGCGGACAATTTCAATTTCGTATACTCCCAGGTCAAGAACCTGCGGCGCAAACTCGACGATGCCGGGGCCACAATAAACATAAAGGCGGTCTACGGTTTCGGCTACAGGCTGAGCCAGGAAGAAAACCACTCTGAAGAAAAATGAAACTCATATACAAGATAGCCCTGCGCCTCTCGCTGCTTCTGCTTCCGCTGATGGCGGCCTGGGCTGTCATCTTCTATCTCACCACCATAAGGGAGATCAACGACGAAGCCGATGACGCGCTGGGAAACTATTCGGAACTGATAATGATGAGAGTTCTCGGCGGAGAGCCGCTTCCCGACAGGAACGACGGATCCAACAACAGCTGGACGATCACGGAAGTCAGCGACGAATATGCCGGTTCCCACCAGGCAATAACCTACAGCGACGAGGAGATATACATGCCGGAACTACGGGAGACCGAACCGGCACGCGTGCTGGCGATAATATTTCCGGACAGCAGCGGGCAATGGTACGAGCTGAAGGTCGCGATGCCGACTTTCGAGAAGCATGACCTGCAGGCAAACATTCTGCGCTGGGTAATACTGCTCTACCTTCTTCTCCTCATAATTTCCATAGGCACGACACTCTGGGTATTCCGCAGGAGCATGCAACCGCTCTACAGCCTTCTCGCCTGGCTTGACGAATACAAACCAGGCAAGAAAACCGTGCCGGTGCCGGACGACTCCGACGTCAGCGAATTCCGCAGGCTGAGCAAGGCGGCGCAGCAGGCGGTAGACAGGTTTGAGCGGATGCTGGAACAGCAGAAACAGTTTATAGGCAACGCTTCACATGAACTCCAGACACCTCTTGCAGTGCTGCAGGGAAGACTGGAATACATGGTCGGGAGTGCCGGCCTGAGCGAGGAGATGCTGGCCGAAGCGGCAAAGATGCAGGACACCATCAGCCGCATCATACGCCTGAACCGGACTCTGCTGCTGCTCACGAAGATCGAGAACGGGCAATTCCCGGAAAGCAGAGACATTGACATTGCCGCACTTGCCAGGGAACTGACCGGCACATTTGAAGAAATATATTCAGAAAAACACATCAGCTGCACCTCGGCCATTCCGGCCACATTCATTGCGAGGATGAACGAATCGCTCGCGTCGGTTCTGGTGTCGAACCTGCTGAAAAATGCATGGGTGCACTGCCCGGACAACGGCAGGATTGAAATCAGACTGGAAAACGGGGTTCTGGACATCGCTAACAGCGGAAACGGGCCACTGGACCCCGCACACATCTTCGACCGCTTTTACAAGGATTCCGGGAAAAAAGGTTCCTCAGGCCTCGGACTGGCTCTTGTAAAGGCCATCGCCGAATACTACGGAATGACAGTGGAATACCGGTTCACGGACGGCATGCACCATTTCGCAACAAAATTCTGATTTTTTTCTGTCATTACAGATTCCCTACAAAATCGGGACATACTTTTGCATTGTCAAAAAAAACACAAAGAAATGAAAAAGACAATTGCAATACTTGCCGTCATGATGATGGCTCTCCCAATGAATGCGTCAACCGACAATGACAGACCGATAAAAATCGCAGAAATGCCTGCAGCTTCCAGAGAGTTCATCGCGACTTACTTTCCTTCCGAGACAGTGGCCCTCGCCAAGGAAGAGCGCGAATTCCACGGATCAGAATACGAAGTCGTGTTCACGAGCGGGACAAAACTCGAGTTCGGCAGAGACGGATCATGGAAAAAGATATCATGCAGATATTCGTCCGTACCGGACGGGATTGTCCCGGAGGAACTCAGGCGCAAAATCGGAGAACTGTATCCTTCGGCACGGACAATAGGCATTGAGAAAGACCGCCGCACCATCGAGATAAAGCTTGACAACAGGATGGAGCTGACCTTCGACAGGAACGGGGAACTCATCGACATCGACGACTGAAAAAAACACTTGACAGACAAATCACAAACAACAAAAACACACAGATCATGAAAAAGACATTCATCGCGGCATTCATGCTGCTCCTCGGAATTGCATCAGCAAAGGCAGACAACGACAGACCGGTAAGCTTCAACCAGCTTCCAGAGGTTTCACAGGAATTCCTTACCAGGCATTTCGGCAATCAGCAGATAGCATTCGCTACCGAAGATCCGAAATATGTCGGCAGCGAATATGAAGTTGTCTATACCGACCGGACTGAAGTTGACTTCGGCACCGACGGGCAATGGACTTCAGTGGAATGCAGGCACAAGGCCGTTCCCGAAGAAATCGTTCCTGCCGAGATCACCAAGTATCTCAGCACCCTGGATCTTGCCAAGGGCCAGCACATACGCAAGATAAGCCGGGACAGACTCGAATGGGAAGTGGAACTTTCCAACGGCTTTGAACTCGAATTCGACACGCAGTTCAACATTCTGAAAATTGATGACTGACATGTCCGCAAGACCCGCGAAAAAGATATGGACCATCGCGATTGCTGCCGTTGCCGCGGCAGCAATCGTACTGTTTGCCGCAGACAACATTGAGAGCCGCAAGCCCGTTGATTTCGGTTCCATGCCGCAACAAGCCAAAGACTTCATGCTCACGCATTACCCCGGTGAGACTCCGGTACTGGCAGTCAGGGAGTTCGAAGATCTGCATAAAGAATACAAAGTGTCGTTCAAGGACGGCACAAAGGTGACATTTGACAGGAGAGGAAAATGGACGAAGATCGAAAGCCGCACGAAAGAAGTTCCCGCATGCATTGTGCCATCAGAAGCCTCCGCGTACATTGAACGGAATTTTCCGGGCAGCAGAATCTTTGAAATTACAAGGGAGCGCAACGAAACGGAAATGAAACTGGACAACGGAATCGAGCTGACATTCGATTCAAGAGGCTGGGAACTCATGGACATTGACGATTGAATGATTTCTGCATCAGATAAGGGAGCTGTCGAAGTAATTCGCTATATTTGCAGGCTGTAATCATAACCAATAACCACAATGACCAGATTCTTAACATCACTTGCGGCAATTCTTGCCGCATCAGTTCCGATTTACGCCCAGGAGACAGAACTCCAGTGGATCGGGCATGAGCCTGAAGTACCGGCCGGACAAAGCTGGGGAATACCTTTTCCGAAAGGCCAGATTGACGAGAAGCAGACGTTCACTCTCACTGACGGGAACGGAGATACCCTGCCGCTCCAGCAATGGGTAATGGCCCGGCATATTGACGGTTCCGTAAAATGGATGGGCTTCGCCACATCCATCACCCCGGACCAGACTGACGGGCTCAAGCTTACGGCACAGCCCAAACTTTCCGCGAGACAGGCAAGGCAGGCCGCAAAAAGGGCTTCTGTGCCACAGGACGGAATCCTGGTCAACGAGACCGAAGACTGCGTGACGGTCGACAATGGTGTCGAAAGGATAACATTCGGCAAAGCGGGAGCATTCCTGATCAGGTCAATCGAAATGGATGGGACCACTGTTGCCGAGAACGGAAGGCTGGTATGCATTCGCGAGGACCGCTCGCAGGCAGACGAGGGCACACTCAGATTCAACAACTTCCAGAGCCGCATCGACAGCATTTCCGTGGAAAAGACAGGACCTGTGCTCGCGGTCGTGAAGATCGACGGAATGCACAGCGACGGAACACGTGACTGGCTGCCCTTCAGCGTGAGATTCTACATCTACGACAACGTGGCTTCAATAAAGATGGTCCACTCCTTCATATATGACGGCGACCAGTTCACCGATTTCATCAAGGGCCTGGGCGTGGAGTTCACGGTTCCTCTCCGCGAGGAAATACACAACCGCCACGTGCGCTTCGCCGGGGAGAACGGAGGACTGTGGGGCGAGGCTGTCAAGCCGCTTACCGGACGCCGTGTACTCACATATCCCGGAATAGAAAGTGTCCTTGAAGACCAGTTCGAGGGCAAGCGTGTACCCAACCAGTCGGAATACAACGCCGCCGGGCAGAAACTCATCAGCGACTGGGCAGACTGGAGCGACTTCCGTCTCACCCAGCTGACTCCGGACGGATATGACATTCGCAAGCGCACCAATCCCGAAAGCAGGTGGATAGGTACTGCCGGAGGAAACAGGGCTCCCGGCTACATGCAGGCAGGAGACGTCAGCGGCGGACTCGGACTCTCGCTCAAGGATTTCTGGCAGTCATATCCAGCCGAACTTGACATTGACGGCATGGTAAACGACAAGGCCACAATGACCGTATGGATGTGGAGCCCGAGAGGGGATGTGATGGACATGCGCCACTACGACACCGAAGGACATGACCTCAACTCCGCATATGAAGACTATCAGGAAGGCATGTCCACGCCCTACGGAGTTGCCCGCACAAGCGAAATCACCATCGTGCCCTACACCACGATGCCCACAAGGGACGAATCCGTACGGATAGCACAGAACGCGCAGGAGATCAGCCAGCTGATGGCCACACCGCAATACCTGCATGATGCCGGTGCCTTCGGAGTGTGGAGCCTGCCCGATCCTGACGGAGGGGAGGTCAAGCAGTGGATAGAGAAGCAGATCAACGACTACATCGCCTTCTATGAACAGGCAATAGAGACCCAGAGATGGTACGGATTCTGGAACTACGGCGACGTCATGCATTCATATACCGTGGGGCGTCACTCATGGAACTACGACATCGGGGGCAACGCCTGGGCCAACACCGAGCTTGAGCCCGACCTGTGGCTTTGGTACGCGTTCATACGCACAGGCCGTGAGGACATCTACAGGATGGCTTCCGCGATGACGAGGCACACATCCGAAGTCGATGTCTACCATATTGGAGAAATGGCCGGTCTCGGAACCAGGCACAATGTGTCACACTGGGGCTGCGGTGCAAAGGAAGCCAGGATAGGACAGGCATGGTGGAAGAGATTCTTCTATTATCTGACAACCGATGACCGTGTCGGAGACCTCATGCACGATGCGGCTGATGCCGATTTCACCACCCTCAAGTTCGACCCCCTGCGCGTGGCGCAGCCCCGCAGCGAGTTCCCCACCGCACAGCCTACACGTCTGCGCTGGGGACCCGACTGGATTGCTTTCGTGGGCAACTGGTTCACAGAATGGGAGAGGACCGGCAACAAGTACTATCTTGACAAGATCGAAACCGGCATGAAGTCCCTCTCTCACCTTCCCAACGGCCTGTTCACCGGAAAGGGTCCGTACGGTTATGATCCTGAAACCGGGAAGCTCACCTACGAAGGCGACCCCGACTGGATTACCAATACCAACCACCTGGCCAACCTCCAGGGAGGATTCGAGGTGATGATGGAAGTCTACGACGGAATAGGAAACAAGGATTTCAACAAGACCTATCTCGAATACTGCAGCTGGTACACTGTTCCCAAGGATGACCCGATCAGGGACCTTCCAGAGAATGCCAAGTACAAGAACTGGTGGGGACACTGGAACCAGGACCGGATGCTGGCATTCGCAGGCAAGGAGCTCAATGACGCCTACCGCATCAAGCTGGCATGGACAAGATTCCTGCAGGGGTCAATCGGACCCGACGGAAAGCTCCGCGACCAGGTGCCCGTGACACGTATCGAAGGATCCGACACTCTGACGCCTTTCGACGAGAGTCCGAGAGTCAGCACAAACGGGACAGCCCAGTGGAATCTTGAAGCCATAATCATGCTGGGCCTGATCGGGGACAGGATCCCTGACCTGAGTGAGATTCCCGCTCCGGCGCCCAGACGATATTAATCAATTCCAGATTGACAGCCAGGCCGCAGGGTCTGGCTGTTTTTTTTGCCGATTGCTTATATTTGCCGTGTATGAAAAGATTTGTCCTGTCCATCTGCATCATTGCTGCAGTATGTTGTCCAGCATATCTCCGGGCCGACGAAAGGCTCTACCTGGAACAGATTTCCGTATCCGAAAACCTTCCGCACACCGATGTCAACGCCATTGTCGGTGACAACGAGGGGTTCATTTGGTTCGCGACATTCGCCGGACTGTGCCGATACGACGGTTCCGACATGCAGGTCTACAACGTGACAAATTCCACGCTCAGGAGTTCCAGGATCAAATCACTGCATCTGTCGCCTGACGGAATGCTTTACATCGGTACGGAGACCGGAGGCCTGACAATCTTCGACACCTCCGAAGACAGATTCGTTGCGACTCTTCCGGTACCGATGAACAACATAAACGGAATATTCAGCCACAACGGCAAAATCCGCCTTTGCACCGATGCAGGAATCACTTCCGTCGAGATGAAGGACGGCCGCTACAACATGGATTCCCACTGGATAAGCCGCGGCGTGACAGGAGGCTGCAGCATACCCGGAAAGGGGATGATGCTCTGCTCCCCGTCAGGACTGTACTTCTTCGAGGACGGTCCGGACGGAATGGGGACGGCCTCGCTCAAGCCCGTAATGACCGGGTCTCACTGCCTGTCAGCAGTATATCTCGCCGACAAGGACATGGCCGTCATTGCCGGATATGACGGGTGCTATGCAGTCAATTGCAGCACATGGGAAGTAAGCCGCCTGAACAATACGGAAACGATTTCTCTCTATGAATCGCCTGACGGAAACATCTGGGCAGGAACAAGAAAGGAGGGAATAATATGCTATGACCGCGACCTGAACACCAGATACAGATACGGGCCATACGAAGAGTACGGATTCGACAGTTGCGACATCACGTCGTTCTACATGGACGGCTCTTCTGTGCTGTGGATCGGGACAATCGGCAACGGATGCTACAAAAAGATAAGCCATACCGACGACTTCCATCTCTACTCCATACATGACGGACTCAAGAAAGACCACATAGTGTGTCTCTACGCCGACACCTCGGACAGGCTGTGGATATCAGCAAGGGACGGAAGCCTGTATGTGATGAAAGGCAAACAGATCACCAGGGTCAACCAGGAAACACTTGACGTGTTTGAGAACATGCCGATATCTTTCATTCATGAGGATCCCAACGGAGCGGTATGGATAGGTGCCTGGACACACGGAATAAAGGTAATACGCGGAGCCGACCTCGATCTTGCCTCAAGCGGCAGAAAGTTCAGCTTCAGCCGCTTCGAACAGCCTCCGGTGCTGAAAGCCGCCAGCGTGTTCACAGCAGATTCCGATGAGCGGGGAGACATCTGGATCAGCAGCAATTACGGAGTCTTCAGATATTCTCCCGGACCCGGCGGCAGGGAATCATGGTACAACGGCAGCTGGTCCAATTTCATCAGCAATCCGGCGGATTCCTGCTCACTCTCGGACAACTTCTGCACAGACATACTGGCAGAAAGCCACGCGGGAAAGCAGTATGTATGGGTCGGGACAAGATTCGGACTGACAAGATTCATCTGCGACAGTGACTCGGATGTGGAGTCAGTCAGCAGAATAAGCCCTTCACATGAAAGCGACGGATTGTCAGGAGACTACATATCCGTTACACACAAGGACACGAACGGGGACTTGTGGATTGCCACCCTCGGAGGAGGACTCAACAAACTCACAAGCAGCAGAGACAGTTCCCGCCTCAAGTTCCGGCACTACAACAGCAGGAACGCCACTTTCCTGAGCACAGAACTTGAATCCCTCGAGGAAGACGGCAACGGAGTCTTCTGGATAGGAAACAACCGCGGCCTCACCAGATTTGACCCTGCATCCGGCAACATCAAGACCTTTTCAAGGACAGACGGTCTGCAAAGCGACGTGTTCAAGATATGGGCCTCAACAAAATTCCGGGACGGCAGCATGGCATTCGGAGGTCCTGAGGGATTCAACATATTTGACCCTGCCGGGATAAGCAGCAACAACATACCGCCCAAAACCATACTCACCGGTCTGGGAATCAACGGGAACGAGATTCATCCAGGCGACACCCTGAAGGGCAAAGTGGTGCTGGACAGGCCGCTCAGGCACATGTCCGTGATCACCCTGCCGTATGACTGCAACAGCCTGACATTCAGGTTCGCCGCACTTCATTACGAGCACCCCGAGATGAACAGATACAAGTTCATGCTCGAAGGCGTCGACGACACATGGAGATATGCCGGACAGAGAGAACTGTCCTCAACCTACCTGAACCTGAAGCCTGGAAAATATACCTTCTCGGTATTCGGATCCAACAGCGACGGCATCTGGAGCGAGGAGCCGGCCAGTCTGAAAGTTGCCATACGGCCTCCCCTGTGGAAAAGCACAGGCGCATATATATTGTACTGCATAATTTTCATCGGACTTGTCTATCTGGTCAGGACATCCGTGGAAAGGCGGAACAGACAGCACTATCAGCTGGAAATGGAGCACAAGCTGCGCCTTGAGGAAGAGCAGCGCAATGAGAACGAACTCAAGTTCCATACGGACTTCCTGCATGAGATCAAGACTCCGCTTACCCTGATCACGGCCCCGGTCAATGAGCTGCTTGACAATCCGAATCTGGGCAAGACCACCAGAGACAGGCTGCAGCTGGTAAAAAGAAGCACAATAATCCTCCAGCGGCTGATTGACATGGTGACCGACCTGCGCAAATACGACAACAACCGCATCCATCTGCATGTTGTCGAAGTGGATTTCTGCCGCTTCGTGGAAGAGACCGTCATGCTTTTCGTCCCCTACATGAAAAGCAGGGGAATTTCATTCTCGCTGGACAAGCCCGAATCGCCTGTCATGGTGTATATCGACAAGGACCAGATGGAAAAGGTGATAATGAACCTGATGTCAAATGCCATAAGGTATTCTCCGGAAAGTGGGGAAGGAAGAATAACGGTTTCAATAGAGAAAGACGATACCGCAGGATATCCCGGAGTGCTTCTTTCTGTCAGCAACACAGGCATAGGCATAATGCCGGAAGATCTCACGAGAATCTTCGAACGGTTCCACCAGGGAGCGAACAACAACACCAGAAAAGGAATGGGAATCGGGCTTGCAATATCGAGGCACATCGTATCGGACCACGGAGGTGAAATATATGCCGAATCCGTACCCGGAAAGCAGACCGTGTTCCATGTACGGCTGCGTCTGGGAGATGCTCATTTCAGCGATGACGAAATAGACCGCAGCTACAGCAACAGCGACGACATCTCCAACTATGACAAGCTTCCGGAAATCACCTCAGTCATGACCGAGGGGCAATGCTGCAGCGGCGGGAGGACCTATACGGCACTCATAGCGGACGACAGCACCGAACTGCGGAATTATCTGAGGCAGCTGCTGTCCATGAAATACAATGTAATATGCGCTTCGGACGGCAGGGAAGGATATGAAAAGGCGATAGCTGACCAGCCGGACATAATCATTTCAGACGTGATCATGCCTGAAATGGACGGACTTGAACTGTGCCAGCGCATAAAGAACAACCCTGACACCTCTCATATCCCCGTGATTCTCCTGTCCGCAAGGAACCTTCCGGTCGACAAGGTGGAAGGCTTTGAAGCCCTGGCGGACGATTACATGACAAAGCCGTTCCAGTCGGAAGTCCTTCTGTCAAGAATAGAGAATCTCATACGCCAGAGAGAAAGCATGAGAACTGCTTTCAGGAACAGCATAGCCATTGAGCCGTCGGCCGTTGTAGGCACGACTTCAGACGAGAGGTTCATGAAAACCGTCATATCGGCCATAGAGGACCACATGTCCGAACCCGAATTCGGAGTCGATGAACTGTGCAGGGAAATCGGGATTTCCAGACCTACCCTTTACAGAAAAATAAAATCTCTGACAGGATTGTCGGCAATAAGGTTTCTCAGAAGCATAAGGCTGAAGAGGGCCGCACAGATGCTTGACTCGGATCCGGGCCTTACCGTCTCGTCGGTAATGTATGCAACAGGTTTCAGCAACATGTCATACTTCTCGACAATCTTCTTTGAAGAATTCCACATTCTGCCTAAGGATTATCGCGACAGAAAAGACAAATAAAAATGCCATCAGCCCGTCTGAAAGGTGCTTTTTCGCAAATACAGAAAAATCTGAACGATTTGTGACAGCCGATGAAGGCTTTCGCCGGCTATATTTGTCCTATATCAGCAACACTGAAACTACATGTACCTGACCACAGCCCTCTCCAGGATTCCGGCTGCACTTGCAGCCGCTCTTGTCATTCTCTGCACCGCATCATGCGGCAACGGCACGGTGACAATAAACGCGGACCCGACAATTGAAGACTATACGCCGATTTTGCGAAATGTCCTCGAAAGTCATCCGCGCGGAAACGTCACGATACGGTTCTCTCCCGGCACCTTCACTTTCTACCCCGAAAAGGCATCCGGAGAATATCTGACCGTCTCAAACAACGACAACGGGATGAAGAAGATCATCTTCAGCATCCGCGGCATGAAGAATGTGTCCATCGAGGGAGATTCATCAGATTTTGTTTTCTGCGGGGCAGTCATTCCGTTTTCAGTGCAGGGCAGCAGCAACATCCGGCTGTCAGGCTTCTCAATAGACTATGATGCCCCGTTCACGCTGGAAGGCACTGTAACCGAAACTGATCCTGAAGCCGGAACTTTCACCCTCAGAATCGATCCGGCCAACAAGTATCATATCCTGGACGGACAGTTCCGTTTTCAGGGTTATGACTGGGAATCCCGTCTAGGGGAGAACATTGTGTTTGATCCCCGGACCAAGTCCCCGTACTACAATTCTTCGGCATTCCAGCACTGGTCACTGCATCAGTTCTCGGCTGAAGAGGTCGGAGAAAACCTGGTAAGGTTCGGGAACGTATATGCAAGAGAACTGCCTCCCGTGGGCAGCATATGGGTGGACAAGGGCATGCATCAGCAGGAAAGATACTGTTCAGCAATAGTCCTGAGCGACAGCAGGGACATAACCGTGGAGAATGTCCATATCTATCACAGCGGAGCGATGGCACTGATTGCCCAGTACTGCGAAAATGTCACTGTGCGCGGATACAGCACCGCTAGACGTGAAGGATCGTCGAGGATAGTTACGGCGTCGGCTGACGCGACCCATTTCGTCGACTGCAAAGGCAAGATTCTTCTGGAAAACTGCACTTTCGAAAGCATGCTTGATGACGCGGTCAACATCCACGGCACATATATGCAGGTAAGGCAAATCATTTCCGGGAATGAGTTCGCCGCATCTTTCGGGCACAGGCAGCAGCAAGGAAACCATTTTGCCGACAGGGGCTGCAGGATACGCTTTGTCGACAGGACCACCATGAAGCCTGTCGGTACCGGCAGAGTGCAGTCTGTACGCAGAGTCAACGAGAACTGGTACGTTTTCCGCACCGACTTTCCTCTTGAGTCACTGGGAGACCCTGAAAACTATGCGGTCGAGAACATATCGAGAGGCGCATCCGCCGTCATCAGGAACTGCACCGTCAGATACAACAGGGCCAGGAGCCTGCTTCTCTCCACACCGGGAAAGGTGCTGGTGGAAAATTGCGACTTCGCATCGATGATGGCCGGAATCGTAATCTGCGGGGACGCGAACTATTGGTACGAATCAGGAAACACCAAAGACATTACGATCAGGAACAACAGGTTCAGGGATCTCGCGACAGGAGGGAACTCTCCCCAGGCCGTACTGCAGATTGACCCTATGATAAGCAGTGAAGGAAGATCCGGAGATTTCTTCTACCACGGAAAAATATCCTTCACGGACAACGTTGTCGAGACATTCGATTCGCAGATCATATACGCACTCAGCGTCGAGGACCTCGAGATCAGGGGCAACGTCTTCAAGGAATCCGGGACATACCAGCCCCTGTTCCCCGACCTCGCGGCGATTGATGTTCTGAACTGCGGCAAAGTGACCATTCGTGACAATGACTTCTCAGGATGGAAAAAGGACGCTTACATAAGCGTACACGACTGCACAGAAACAGACATCAAGGCCGACGGACTGAAGATCAAAGACAAGCCAAATCCCCATTTTTATGGTAACGGACAATAAAAGCATACTGACAGGGCTGATGGTCCCTGTACTCTGCACCCTGTTCCTTTCAGGCTGCGGAAAAGGCGGCAGCCTGCCCAGGGAGGAAGGGTCGGAAAAGATGAAGTCGGCCATCGCCGGATATGTCGCCGAGGCTGCCCAAAAAGGTGTGGACATAAACTCAATAATGGTAATCCAGGACGGTAAAGTGACCGGCGAGGCCTATGTCAACGGATGGACGGCCGAGGATCCGCACCGCATGTGGTCCACAAGCAAGACGTTCACCTCCTTCGCAGTCGGGTTTGCAGTTCAGGAGGGGAAGCTGTCACTTGACGACAAGATGGCAGAGATATTCCCCGAAGAAGCCGGAGCCGTCCTTGACACGCTCACGGACGAGAACCTGAGGGCAAATCTTCTTGATGCCGACATCAGGGACTACCTTGTGATGGCATGCGGACAGAAGACGGACGCCGTCAACGTCCTGGGTGCAAGATATGCGGAAGAAGGTCTGCAGGACATCGACAGTCTGGATTCGTTCCTGAAAGATCACGGAAGGAATCTGATCGCGGATTTCTTCTCATTGCCCTTCGAGGAAAAGCCAGGGACATTCAACTGCTACAACAGCCTTGCGACATACATGCTGTCAGCTGCAGTACAGAAAGTCACCGGAGAAAAAATCGTTGATTATCTGTATCCGAGACTTTTCAGGCCCCTGGGAATGGAAAAGCCCCGATGGGATGAAGTCCAGGGCATCTGCTGCGGCGGATGGGGACTGTGGCTGAAACCCGAGGACATGGCAAAAACGGGCATCATGATGCTCGGAAAAGGGAAATATCAGGGACATCAGACAGTTCCCGAAGAGTACCTTGCCGAAGCCTCCAAAAGCTTTTTCAGCTGGAACCTGCCGGACACATGCAGGACAATGGAAGACAGATACCGCGCCACCGGCTACGGCTATCAGATCTGGCAGAATCCCGATTCATTCTATGCCGCCGGAATGTGGGGACAGTTCATATATGTTTTTCCTGAACTGAACGCCGTGATCGCCGCCACTGCCGAAGTGATGGATGACGACAGCAAGGAGTCAGCCCTGATATGGAAACATATTGTCCCTGTACTAAGGGAAGAGGCCTCCCCTGCCCCGGACGGAGGGCCCGGACAGCCGGATTCCAGATGGAAGACAAACGGTGACCACAGCATTGTGTGGGAGGTGAAATCAGGGGATCCGGCTCACTATGACCACATCGAAATGAGCGGTGAAAGGATTTCCGCCATTTATGAATACGGAGTCGATCCTTGCGGAGCATTCGTGCTGAAGCGCAACGTGATCTGGCCGCTGCTCAGGAAATATCCCAATGACACTTACGGCCACACGTCAATGCAGTTCGCGCAGGATTTCCTTGACGGGGTCACGGCCGACGGAAAAGGCATTGTCGGCGGACAGACTGAAAAGATAGTGCTGGACGGAAAACTCACTGCCGTGAGCACCGGCGGGAAACTCAAGATAACCCGCTGCTTCTTCCCTTCAACTGAAAAGGCTGCGGTATGCGAGGAATACTCCATAACGAACCTCTCTTCCGACAGCGTAAGCATAGTTGTGCCCGCCCGCAGATATGAATTCATTACAGACCGGGCTACGGGAGTGGACGGAGAATATCACCTTGTGGCGAGGACATCGCATTCCTCCGACATCAGGAAGGTGCTGGCTCCCTCCGAATCAATGAGATTCGGGGCGGAAGTGCTCGGATACAAATATCCGGAGACAGAAGAATACATCAATGTCCCTCTCGAGAAGTCGCTCAGGGAAGCCTTCGTGGAGGAGGTGTGTGACAAACTTGTGCTCTCCACCCCTGATCCGGTACTGAACACGATGTTCGCCTTTGCCAAGATAAGAGGCTCGGAGAGTCTTTTCCGGACGAAAGGCGGTCTTACCCACAGTCCCGGAGGCGGATATTATTATTCAGCCATCTGGGCCAACGACCAGGCAGAATACATATGTCCCTTCTTCCCGTTCCTCGGGTATGACAAAGGAAACGAGGCGGCAATGAACGCCTTCCTTCATTTTGCGGAATTCATGAACGACGGATTTGAGCCGCTGCCCAGTTCCGTAATTGCCGAATTCACGGATATCTGGAACGGCTGCGGCGACCGCGGGGACGCGGCGATGATTGCCTATGGGGCTGGCAGATTCGCACTCGCCTATGGAGATGAAGCAGCAGCCCAAAGACTATGGCCGCTGATAAAATGGTGTCTGGAGTACTGCAGGCGCAACCTTACGGAAGACGGAGTGGTCGCGTCAGACACGGATGAACTCGAAAACCGTTTTCCTTCTGGCGAGGCCAACCTGTGCACCTCTTGCCTTTACTATGATGCCCTGATGTCGGCATCACGTCTCGCGGACATTGCAGGGGAGGACAATGATTATCTCCAGCAGGCCAGGCAGATGAAGACAGCGATAGAGAACTACTTCGGAGCCGACATGAAAGGTTTCAGGACCTACAGATATTATGACGGCAACACCCTCCTGCGTTCTTGGATATGCATACCTCTGACCATGGGCATTCTTGACCGGAAGGACGGAACAGCTGATGCCCTGCTCTCGGATTATCTTTGGACCGGAAACGGAATACTTACCCAGGAAGGCTCCTCGGTCTTCTGGGACAGGGCGACCCTATATGCCCTCAGGGGCATATTTGCAGCAGGCAGGACGGAAGAAGCCCTTTCTCATCTGAAGCAATATTCTTCGCGCAGGCTGCTCGGTGAACATGTTCCGTATGCCGTGGAAGCATGGCCGGAGAACGACCAGAGGCACCTTTCGGCAGAAAGCGGGCTTTACTGCAGAGTGTACACGGAAGGCCTGTTCGGGTTCAGGCCGACAGGTTTCAGAAGTTTTGAGATCACTCCGCACCTTCCGGACGAATGGGACTCAATGGCCCTGCGCAACGTGCATGCATGCAGCAACTTCCCCTATGACATCATTGTAGAGAGAGCCTCCAGAGGCCGTGTCACGGTGACCGTCACCGGAGCAAACGGAAAAATATTCTCGGAAAAAGCCGGCAACGGGCAGACTCTGAAGGTAGTGCTGCAGCCGGAACACAAAAGTACACAACGACATGACAATGAATAACATTTACAAAATGACGGCAGTCGCTGCCATCCTGATGCTCCTTGCCTGCCAGAAGGAAAGGAATAACGGTCCATCAACGCCTGAGATCTTCGACGTGAGTCCATACGCCGAACAGGGGTGGGACATCTACACCGGAACGGGATACCGGTACGGAGCTTCCATAATCGTCAATGATGACGGTTCCGCGGACCTTTGGCTTGCCGCCACTGGCGGGACCTTCGGAGAAGGTGCAAAGACATATTTGTCCGACGAACAGGAAGCGCAACCTCTGGGCACAGAGAGGACACTCGCGCAGTATTTTGAATTCCAGGAAGAATTTGCATGCGTTGGACTCTATTGCCCGTCATGGAACAGCAGCAAGGAAGGATTCACGCTGTCGCTGTACAGCTGGGCCGGCAGTTACGATGCAACCGTCTCAGGACAGCCCCTCGCGAAGACAAGGTTTGACAACTACGCCGACAATTCCTGGCTCAAGATATATCCCGGAGAGAATGCAGACGGAGCAGAGAAATTCCTTCCCGGAAAATACCTGTGGGTCATGTCCGAAGGGACAGCGAATTCGGGAATATGGAAATGCATAACCCCTGGCTCGCCGGAACAGACAAAAGCGGAATCATACATTGACGGAGAGAAAACCGAAGGCCAGTTCATCAGCATGATATACACGGTTGACGGCTCTTCGGATGTGTATTGGGACAAAATCGTCTATATGCACTCCGGCGACGGAGGGAAGACCTGGTCGGAAGAAGTGACCGCTCTGCTGCCCACCGAAGGCAGCAGGGATGCACTCTCATGCTGCGACCCGGGAGTGGCATACTGGAACGGGTATTATTATCTTGGCTATACGTCAACGGAAAACAAGTCCGGAAAATGCAATCACGTGTATATGGCCAGGAGCAAGGAGCCTTCAGGCCCATGGGAGAAATGGAACGGGAAAGGCTGGGGAGGAAACGACCCGCAGCCTGCAGTGACCTTTGACGGTGCCCCCAGCGGATTCGGGGCCGGAGAACCTTGCATCGTGGTAAAAGACGGGACCGTATATCTCTACTATTCATGGAACGACTGGAACACGACCACGACAAGACTCTCGACGGCTCCAGCCTCAGACGAAAACTGGCCTGCAGCGCTAAAAGACCAAGGCACGGTAATAGACAAAACCGGAATGGACAGTCCTGACCATTCCGACATCAAATATGTGGAACGCAGCGGAAAATTCATTGCCTTACATGCGGTGGAAAGGGACACTGACAACAGTTACCTGCAGCTGTGGGAATCAGAAGACGGCATTCTGTTCACTGAGTGCGGGAAAGTCGAAGGAGAACTGCGCAGCGGAATCATCAATGCCGGAATGAGCGGAGACAGGGAAGGCCACGTCAAGCCCGACACAATCCAGTATCTTTGCTATGCTCACAGCGATGCTCCCAGGACATGGGGCCATTGGGCGACATGGTGGTCTCCACTGACCTGGAAATGACTCTCCTTGCGCCAGACAAGCGCTTTTTTGTGAAAACAGAAAAAACTGAACGATTTGTAAACTTGCGGAACGCGCTTTCTGGCTACTATTGCAACGTATTGCGAATGCAACAAAGAACCAATAACTAATAACACTTCATTTCATGAAAAGAATTCTATCATTATTCGCTGTTTGCGGACTCCTCGCCCTGGGATCATGCCAGAAGGAGAACAAGACAATCGAGAAAGACTTCGATTTCGGAGCAAGCACTCAAGAGACCCTTATCGGCCAGACCGTGACTTTCACAGACTATTCAATAAATGTCGAAAGCCGCACATGGACCTTCCCTGACGGAACACCCGCCACTTCCACGCAGGCCGTAGCAGACGTGGTGTTCAACACGGCCGGCGAAAAGGAAGTCACCCTCGTGGTCAAATATGCAGACGGCAGTGAAGACAAAGGAAGCATAAAGATCACTGTCCTCGATCCACTCTCAGCCGAGATTGCGGTTCAGGGACTTACCCCTATGGGCTGTGCAAAGAAAGGGACAGAAATCACCTTCTCGCTTGAGAACGTGGAAGGCAGCCCCACCTCATTCGAATGGACATTCCCCGGAGGAAACCCCGCAACATCCACAGACCCTTCGCCGAAAGTGACATGGAACGACCAGATCAATGATGTCGAAGTGTCCTGCAAGCTCACAAGGGCAAGCGACGGAGCTACCATGACAGTGACCAGAAACATAATTGCCGGCAACTATCCCATGATCACCATTGACGAGCAGTATGGACTGGACGTGTACGGCTTCGAGAAAGGAGAGGTGAACAAGGTATGGTACAACTGGGGAAGTTTCCCGACAGCAATCCCCGGAGACCAGACCGGTGAGCATCCCGACATAATGACCATTGTCGACGGAGGTGCAAACGGCTCTGCAAAGTGCATGAAGCTTGACCTTTCAAAAGGAATGCTCTCAGGCTCGGCACCCGACTGCATCTGGGAATTCGCAGCCAGGAACAATTGGCCGAACAATCCTAGACTGACTGTCGGACAGACCTACGAGGTGTCCATCTCCCTCAGGTCAGAAACCGGCGACATGAGCCAAGGAAAGATAGCAGCCTGCGACTGGCTGAAAGTGTTCTCCTTCGTCCCCGACTATCTGAATGATCCCCTCAGGGCAATGGATGCAGCAGGCTACTGGTCCACGATATTCCCCGGAGAGACCTTCGAGACTTCATCGATGACCGAACTCTTCACCAAGGGAATATGGGAGAACAAGCCTGACGGCGCACCGGCAGACGAGCCCGGCCCGTACGACGAATATCTTACCTCCAGCTGGAAGACCTACAGCTACGAGTTCACCATCGAGCCCGGCACCGTCGGCAACGAGGGCGACGAACTGAGGAACTGCTATGTAGCCTTCGGCATTGCAAGCATCGGTGACATTGTGTATGTCGATGACATCCAGATCAATCTTATTGAGAAATAGGACAAAAACATTATAATACCACGACATGTTGAAGAAATGCATGGCCCTGCTCTGCTTGATGCAGGCAGGGCTTGCTGCTTTTGCGCAGCAGACAGTCACAGGCCATGTGACTGACAGCCAGGGAGACCCGATTCCATGGGCAGATGTATACCAGAAAGGAACCACCAACGGCACGGTCACCGACGACAATGGCCTCTACAGCATAACGGTGAGTTCTCCCGAAGCCGTGCTGGTTGCGGCATTCATAGGCTACGAAGACTCCGAAATCACCGTTGGAAAAAAGACGACAATCAACTTCACGCTGCAGTCAGACGCAGAAATCCTGGACAATGCCGTGGTCATCGGATACGGAACGGCCAGGAGGCAGGACCTTACCGGATCCGTTGCCTCGCTGAATCCCGAAAGCCTCAACAATCAGGTCATCTTCTCGGTTGACGATGCCCTGAAAGGGGGCGTGGCAGGACTCATGGTCTCCTCTACCAGCGGCCAACCCGGAGCCGCAACCAAAATGCTCATACGCGGAGCAAGTTCACTCTCAGGCTCCACCGGACCTCTGGTCGTCGTTGACGGTTTCCCGCTCAACGGAGTAAACACCGCATCAGGCATGGGTATGGGCAACCTGGATTCGCAAATGAGCGGCCTCGCAATGATAAACCCTGAGGACATCGCTTCGATAGAAGTCCTCAAGGACGCATCCTCGACTGCCATATACGGAAACAGGGGTGCCAACGGTGTAATAATGATCACCACAAAGAAAGGCCGCGGCTCTTCAGGCCGAATACAGTACAACGGCTATGTCAGCATGCAGTCTCTTCCCCGAAAGATAGAGATGCTCGACTTCAAGGGCTACGCCACAATGATGAACGAGCTCAACCCGATGTATGACCTCTTCTCCGATTCCGACGGAAATCTCAGAAACTTTGAATTCGACAAGATCAAAAGCATCGACTGGCAGGACCAGCTGTACAGGACCGGATTCATCCAGAATCACAATCTGTCAATACAGAATGCCAACGAGAAGACAAACTTCCTGATAAGTGCGTCATATATGCAGAACGAATCCATAATCATATCGACCAACTGGACCAAGTTCACCGCCAAGGCCAACATCGACCACAGATTCACGGACAATTTCAGAATCGGAATAGATGTTAACTACAGCCGCATCATTGACGACGGAGTGCCCACGTCAGGAGGTAACGGAACCGCCATAGGTACGGTGATGAGCGCCCTCACGTCTCAGCCGTTCGACCTTACCGACGAAGACACGCAGGCATATTTCAGAAGGGCAGGACTGCAGCAGTACCAGATTGATGCATTCAACACCGCCAACAAGCAGAACCCTGTAACGATGGCCAATGACATAACCATGCTCAAGCTGCTCAACAGGACCATCGTCAATTCGTACATCGAGTACGACATCATCGACAACCTGATGCTCAGGGTCACAGGAGGACTGGACAACTACTCCCTCGAGGACAAGCAGTTCTACCCCACCACGACTCCGCGCGGATATCTGTACAACGCGCAGGCATGCATGGCGAACATCTCAACTTTCGGCTGGCTGAACGAAAACACACTCACATGGTCACCCGTTTACGGCAAGCACAAGCTGAACCTCATGGCCGGCGTCACGGAGCAGGGATCCAGATATTACTACTCTGCCATAGACGCGTCCTCGTTCTCAAATGAGACACTTGGATTCAACAATCTCCAGATGGCCAAGGACTTCAATGCATTCTCGAATACAAGCACAACCGCAATGATGTCCTTCATCTTCAGGGGGCACTACCAGTTCGACGACAGATACATAGGCACGTTCACGTTCAGAAGGGACGGAACCTCGGCATTCATCAAGAACAAATGGGGCTCGTTCTACTCCGGAGCTTTCGCATGGAACGCCAAGAAAGAGAAATTCCTGAGGAACGTCGATGCGATAAGCACGCTCAGGCTCAGGCTTTCAGTCGGAGAGGTCGGCAATTCCAGCGTACCCACGTCCGGCTCGTTTGCACAGCTCTACAACACGAACACGGCCTTCGGCACTGACCTCAGCATCGGGCAGTCACCGCTGACACTTGCCAATGAAGATCTCACATGGGAAAAGACACTGGAATACAACCTCGGACTTGAACTCGGTCTCTGGGACGAAAGGCTGCATTTCGATGTTGACCTGTACAACAAGACCACACGTGATCTTCTCCTGGAAGCCCCGGTACTGAACATTTCAGGCTATACCAACGCATGGCAGAACATCGGAAGCATCCGAAACATCGGAGCCGAGATTTCCATGTCGGCCCTGCTGGTTGACGGACGGTTTTCCAGTGGTCTCTCAATGCCAATCTCTCGCACAACAGGTCGAAGATACTTCAGCTCGGACAAAACGGGGCTCCGATCTATCTTGGAATCACATGCCTCGACGGCCAGAATGCCGTAATTCTGCGCGAAGGTGGCAGCGTAGGAGAATTGTTCGGATACAAGGCAATAGGAATTTATCAGCTGGAGGACTTTGACGCCGCCCCGAGCGCAACGGATCCGGACGAAACCGTATATACCCTCAAGCCGGGCATTGCCGGCCAGGGAGGCGAACAGCCTGGCTCACTGAAACTCTGGGACAAGGACGGGAACGGCAAAATCGACGATTCGGACAGGGACATCATAGGAAACTTCCTGCCCTCCTTCTACGGATCATTCACGACATCACTGAGCTACAAGGCTTTCGACCTCTACCTCGCATTCCAGTATTCAATCGGCAACGACCTCTACAACGCCAATTATGACATGATTGCTTCATACAACGGTGACGGAGCCAACCAGGTCGCATACTGGAACGACAGATGGACCACCGAGAACCAGTCATCACGCTATTACTCTCAGATACCTGACGGGCTCGTGTCGTCTGCCTTCGTGGAAGACGCATCATTCCTGAGGTTCTCCACCGCAAGGCTTACCTATACCCTGCCGCAGAAACTGCTGCGCAGGACAAAGCACCTGGAAGCCTGCAAGCTGTATGTGTCGGCCGACAACATCTGGGTATTCACCAAATATTCCGGATATGATCCCGAAGTCGGCATCAGCCAGAATTCAGCCGCAGCCATTTTGTCACAAGGATTTGACTACGGCAACTTCCCCAAGGCAAGGACACTTACATTCGGCGTAAACATTTCGTTCAAATAGGAGGAAAAAGAGATGAAACGAATACTTTCGATACTAATTCCCATACTGTTCCTTGCCGCTTCATGCGACTTCCTGGAGACAAAGGTGGAAAGCAACATAACAACCAAAAACTTCTTCAAGACCACGGCCGACTTTGACATGGCGCTCACCGGTATCTACTATACCTTCACGTCTGTCGAATGGGATGCACAGCACCGCTACGGAAACTACTTTACAGGATTCATGTACTGGGGAAGGATAGGAACAGACGAATGCTTCGTGCCTTCCGCCAACAACGGCGAAGACATGATAGGCTACTACACCTACACTCCTGAGCATCTTTTTGTGGAGAAAGTCTGGTTCATGCAGTACCTCGGGATACAGAGGGCAAACGTAGTCCTGAACAGGCTCGCCCAATACGACGGCGACAGCATATCACAGGATGACAAGAACAGAATTGCAGGGGAAGCTTATTTCCTTCGCGGATGGTTCTACTTCCAGCTTGCACGCTATTTCGGCGAAGTGCCGCTGGTGCTGACCGAAACCACGGACATCAGCCAGCTGGATACACGGAAGGCCACTCTCGCCGAAGTTTATGATCGCGTGATTGCAGACTACGAGGAAGCCGAGAGACTTCTCCCCGAAAACAATACTGTAGGGCATGCATACAAAAGTGCGGCGACGGCACTGAAGGCAAGAGCATATCTGCAGATGGCCGGCAAGCCTCTGGAGTACAAGCCTGCAGCAGCCCTGGCGGCCCAAGCGTGCAGAGACGTGATAAACAGCGGAAGGTTCTCGCTCGTCAAAGACTATTTCTCTCAGTTCGACGGCAAGCACGAACACAACAGCGAATATATTTTTGATGTAGAGTTCGACAACTCCCACAGCAATTCACTGTATGGCGGTCAGGTAGGAACCACTGACGGAATCCCGCACGAAGACCAGATTTACTGGACTCAGGTCAGGGCTTTTCCTGAAATGTACAACAAATTCGAAGACAACGATCTGCGAAAAGGGGCCGTCAATGCCGGAGGCCATGCCGTCCTCAACCCCCAGACCAACAAGATGGAGATCGTGTACGATTCGGACTACGAAGGGAACTACTGGGTATACAAGTTCCGCCATCCGCTCGACAAGGCCGACAGGGGAAACAGTTGGGCAAACTGGTGCAACAACATCAATTTCCCGATAATACGCTATGCTGATGTACTGCTGATGCTTGCCGAAGCCGAATACAGGGATACGGGCACTCCGTCAGACGAAGCGATAGAATATGTCAACCAGGTACGGCGCAGAGGCTACGGAGTGGACATCATGACCCCCAACGAATCGGTGGACTATCATCTGGGAGATGAACCTTTCGAAGAGTTCATTCTGGAGGAGAGGAGCCGCGAACTCTGCTTCGAAGGACACCGGTGGGCTGACCTCGTCCGCTTCGGCAAACTTCAGGAAGCCTACCGCTCTGTCGGAAAGGACCCTGACTGGGTGCTGACTCCCGCTTACCAGACTCTTGCAAACAACTGCCAGGAAAAGCATTCGATATTTCCGATTCCGCAATCGGTCATCGATGCCTCAAACGGGGCAATTGAACAGAACCCGCTATGGAAGTAAATCGATTCATTGTTATCCTCACCTGCTGCATCGCGTTGTCGGGATGCAGCAAGGTGTGGTTCCCTACCCCGGAGAGCGGTGTGCCCGGCAAAACCGAAGATTCCTCCACAGATGATGACGAGCCTGAGACATGGACCGAAATCAATGACAATGTATCCATTTCCGGGACCGAAATCATTCCTCAGACACCGGACACATTCATGAAAGGCTATTGGCCCGACGGCAAACTCATTCCCGTAAGGAAAGGCAATGAATGGCAGTTGTTCTGGGGCGAATCGACAGACGCGCTGACCGTCTCCGTCTCTCCTTTTCCCGAAGACCATATCGAATTCCTCACCCAGGACAGCAAGATTTGGGGGAAGGAATTCAGCAGGATAGACGGATTCAATGACGGAGGGTCATGGTTCATATCTGTCTTTCCTCTTGACGGATCAGGAAGCTATGTCGGGTTCTTCCACGCGGAAAGTCACTGGGACGCAAGCGGCATCGCCCACAAATCCATCGGTGTTGCATATTCCGATGACTACGGGGCGACATGGAGAGATCCGGAGCCCATCATCACGGATTCCAGACCAAAGCCGTCCGAACCGGATTGGACCGGACTCGGAGACGGATGCGTGATCTGGGACCAGACGAACTCGAGATACATATGCTATTACCAGGGCAAGATAGACTCAGGAGCGAACGCCCTGTGCATGGCCGCTTCATCAGACAGGAATGGAGCACCCGGAACATGGAAAAAGTGGGACGGGAATGATTTCACCATTCCTGCCCATGACGAGACGACCGGCCTTGGAGGGAAAAACATACCCGTCGACGGTCTTGCCGCGGTCCCCGGAGCCAATCCTTCAGTGATGTGGAACACATTCCTTGACAAATGGGTAATGGTCTACGCATCATGGGCCAAGGCAATATACATGTCAACCAGCACGGACTGCACAAGCTGGAGCAGTCCGGTGAAAATAACAGGAAGTACAGACAGTCCGGCCTGCTATCCGAATCTCATAAGTGAAGACGGAGACCTGACGGGCGGAGAGACAGTACAGATGTACTGGTCTCACAACCAGAACAACGTGACAGGAGAGAGAGAACTGGCCTGCGCAAAAATAAGATTCAGAAAATGACAAGACCAATCTTCAGACTGCTTTGGCCCCTGGCCGCGGCAATATGTTCGGTTTCCTGCGGACCGAAGACATTCACAATATCTGCGGATTCCTCCACGGGAGACTATACACCGGCAGTCAGGGAAATCCTGGCTGAAAACCCGAAAGGCAACGTGCACATACATTTTGAGAAAGGGAAATACGATTTCTTCCCCGAGAATGCCGTCACCGAATTTCTCAGCATGTCAAACAATGACAGCGGGGACCGCAAAGTCGCATTTCTCATCAAGGGAATGAAAAATGTCACCATAAGCTGCGACAGTGCGGAATTCATGTTCCACGGTGCCATAGTCCCTTTCGCCGTCAAGAATTCAACCGAAGTCACGATAGGCGGACCTCTCTCGATCGACTACGACTATCCATGGACCTTCGAAGGTCAGGTGGTCAGCAATGATCCGGACAGGATGACATTCGTCGTGAAGGTATTCCCGGACAACAAATACAGGATAGACGGAGACAGGCTTTATTTCGGAGGCTATGACTGGGAATATCCCATGGCCGAGAATATCGTGTTCGATCCTGAGACCAGAAGACCAGTCTACAACACGGCAATCTACGAACACGCCTACCGGGCAGGTGACCTCAAAGCCAGGGAGCTTTCGGATGGTCTGGTGGAATTTTCGGGGCTGATTGCAAGAGAAGTGCCTCCGGTCGGCAGCATCTGGGACGACAAGGGCCCAATGGAACTGAACAGGTCATATCCCGGCTTCGCCATCCTGCAGAGCAAGAACGTCAAAGTCCATGACATTCATATACGCAAGGCCGGAGCAATGGGACTGATAGCGGAATTTTCCGAGAACATTACGGTCTGCGGGGTATCAACAGCCGGCGATCCGGACTCAAAAAGAATGATAACCATATCAGCCGACGCCACGCATTTCGTGGATTGCACGGGCACCGTAACGCTTGAAGACTGCACCTTCGAAAGCATGCTCGATGACGCAACGAACATTCACGGGGTCTATATGAAAGTGGACTCGCTGACATCACCCACGGCCGTCAGGGCATCGTTCGGACATTTCCAGCAGGAAGGCAATCATTTTGCCGACGCCGGAGACACCATCAGGTTCGTGGACAGGAAATCGCTCAGGCCGGTAGGGACTGCGGTACTGGAAAGGATAACCAGGGACAGCCGCAACTCGTATGAACTGGAGACAGGATTTGATTTCTCATCCTATTCAGGAGACATCTCCGATCTCGTTGCGGAAAACATTTCCCGAGGATGCGACGCAGTAATACGTAACTGCACAATACGCTACAACAGGGCAAGAAGCCTGCTGCTGTCAACTCCCGGTGACGTGCTGGTCGAGAATTGCGACTTCAGTTCAATGATGGCGGGAATAAGGATATGCGGGGACGCGAACTACTGGTTCGAATCGGGAAACACGCGCAACATCATCATACGCAACAACAGGTTCACTGACGGAGGACTGGGAGGAGGCAACCCTCAGGCGATTCTGCAGATTGATCCCATAATACCCGTAAACGCCAGGGAGACCGACTTCTTCTACCATGACAGAATAGTGTTCACAGGCAACACAATAAACACCTTTGACTGTCAGGCAATATACGGATTGAGTGTCAGGGACCTCGAAATAACAGGCAACACATTCATTGACAGCGGCTCATACCAACCCATATTCCCGGGACTTTCAGTGATTGACCTGCAAAACTGCGGGAACGTGGTCATCAGGGGCAATGATTTCTCCCGTTGGAAGCCGGACGCCACAATCAGCATTCATGACTGCCTGAACGTGGACAATGATTCTGATCTTCCTGTCGTGGACAGTCCCAATCCCTACTTCTACGGAAGCTGACGCCAGCAAACGGCATATTGCGAAGCCGGCCCTGGACAAGGGCCGGCTTTGTCGTTCCCGCCATCAGAATTTTGTACTGTCTGGCATTGAAGCCTCAGACAGCGAGTCCAGTCCGGCCTTTTCTCCTGCAGACAGGGAATCGAGCTGCTGGTCGACTGCAGCCTTGTAGCCAAGCTCACGGCGGCGCTGCTCGATATAGCGGTTTGTCCTGTTTTCGCGGATGGCATTGTCCACTCCGCGGCGGAAAATGTCCTGAATGGACTCCCGCAGGTTGATCCTCGTCTGGTCTATGACACTTGAGAATACAGGCACATCCGTGCTCTTGTATTTGGGCTTGCCTATGCGGAAACTGAAATCATCGAAATTTCCGGAAAGGTCTATGCCCACACGGAAAGGCAACGGCGACTCTATGACCGACACGTGGTACTTGAAGCTGGCGTCAAGATTCTGGACACCGCTCATCGCAAGTGTATACCGGTCGACCTTGAGCACAAAAGGAAAGACTTCTATGCGGTTGTCTGAAATGAGGCCCTCCACCGACATGTGGTCAATATGACCGCCAGTCTTGTCTTTGAACATCAATTTGCGGGCAATTTCATTGAAGGCGGTACTCTCCGAAAGAGTCAGGTCATCGCCGCTTATGCGTATGATCCCGTTTATGCTCGGAGTCTCGATGGTCATCGTGGTATCCATGTCTGCAGTTGCCGAAACGGTGCAGTTGAGTCTGCCCCTGAACGACTTGAGCATGGACATTACGGAATCCACTGCAGGCATCATCTCAATGACCTTCTCCGCAGTGACATCCTTGAGCTGCAGATCAAAGCCGGTCTTGAGATCATGCTTTGTGCGTGTTGAATAAAAGCCTTCGAATTCAATGTTGCCGATATCGGAAGTTGCTGCGGTATTTGTGAGCTGAACGCAGCGTTCCATGACGGCTATATCTGTGGTCATGGAGTCAATTTTCAGATTCGAATACGTGACATTGGCAGCCTTCAGCCTCAATTCTGCAGATATGTTGCCAGGGACAACCAGAAGCTGCGAAGTCACTGTTTCAGCATTGTCCAACGTATCTATCACAACCATCTCCTGATAGGCTTCATCGTCAATGTCAAGAGAGGCAGCCGAAAGGTTCTCCGGCTCATATCCGGATCCCATCTGCCATGCCCCGAGAAGTTCATTGACATTGAGACTGTCGGACGACACATCAAGCTTGAGGCGAAGCATCCCCTGCCTGCCCAGGACCGAGCGCAACCCGCGCAGATCTCCCGAAGCGGAAAGTCCGGAGCGTCCGCTCGACAGCCTGAAACTGTCAAAACGTATTTCGTCGTTGCTGAAACTTGCCTTCACCTCTGACAGGCGGTTCCGCAGGGGGAAATAAGGGCTCACAATTCCGGCGCTGCCCAATGACAGGCTGCCGTTGAAATCCCACTCCCTGAGGTAACGGGTAACGGTATCTCCAAGGTTCAGGCGGATATCACGTTTGCGGAAATCCTCCTCACTGAGCCATTCGGGCACGGGACGCGACCCGCGGATTCTGCGGAAATGACTATACAGAGAATCCCTGGGAACATCAGGATATCTTCTCGCAAGCGAGTCCACAAAAGCTCTGCTGCGCCTTCTTCTCTGTATGGAATTCATTGCAGCAACAGCGTCAACATCAAGATTGCGGACAAAAACACGGTTTACCGGTCCGCGCAGGAACACGCCCTGATTCGAACTGTCAAGAGTCAGCACGGGCACATCGGGAGCGCCCTGCTTCGGGGATATCTTGAAAATGCTTCCGGAATTAGAGAGCGCCACGAAAGTGGTGTCAGCGCCGACCAATGAAAGGAAGCCGACGTCAAGCCTGCCGCCGAAAGGATAAAAGCGGGAGGAATCAGTCTTGTCAAGCACAGCCGCGGAATTCTGGGCCTTAAGGGACAAGTCCCTTCCGACAAGCCGCATCTTCCCTGTAACTGACATGTATACGCTGTCCACTGCCGCGGTCAGCGCCAGCATCCTTTCGCCCTGAGCAATGCTCGAATCCCTGGTGTTTCCCACGGCCCCGAGCCAGACGTCAATACTGTCCGCGGCGACACGAAGGCTGTCACTGGACACACTCAAGCCGGAACTTCGGATCCTGCCGGAGATGTCAGCCTGCGCAAGCTGATATGGATCCAGTTGAGAAAGGCAGGCCTTGCCTTTCACGGAAGCCGAAAAGTCCCCGGACAAATCCATGCCGCTCCTGCGTTTCAGGTGCCCGGAGAGCGTGTCAAGACTTACCTCAAGCGACGCTTCGGCGTCAACAAGGGGATCCTTGCCCAACAGGTCGGAAGCCGAACCGCGGAAATCGGCATGCAGGGCTTTTCCCCTAACATGGAAATCTTTCACCGTGACGTCTACTTTGCCTCCCTTCCCGTGGAGTTCTCCGTCAAGTGCAATCTCGTGCCTTATGTCAAGCATCTTGTTCCCGATTGATGACTGCGGAATTACCAGCCTTGCATCAATGTCCGGAATCTCCCCCGAAGAAAGGTCCAGGAATCCGTCAAAATCCGCCGAAAGGCTGACCCGCGCATCAGTCTCCACATTTTTTGCCGCCGCCGGCAGATTGTCCCTGAAATAGCCGAGGACATCGTTGACACGGCAGTTGTCTATGGCAGCGTTTCCTCTTATATGCAGTTTGTCTCCGAAGCGCAGTTCGGCAGCACCTTTCAGAGGCAGGCCGGCGACATCAGCCTCCAGCCCGATAACATTGACGGTAAACACCGAATCCTTCGGGAAGCCGACTTCCGTCCTTATGTTTATCGGGATTCCCATTCGCCCGTAATTGCGGGTTGCAAGCCATGCCGTCGCGTCCGCACTGAAATCCACATGCCCCTTGTGGGAAAGAATCCCCATACGGTCAAGCCGCAGCGCAAGAGTATCCGAACGCACGCGCCCGGCCAGCAGCATGCTGTCAACCGTGATGCCGCGGCGGGATCTTCCGGAACCGTCTTCGGAACGTCCCGGCACCAGTCTCCCGTTGAAACGCATCCGCCTGAAATCAGCCATCGCGAACAAGGTGTCGGCCGGAGAAGAATACACCACATGCGGATGCCCCCGAAGCACAATGCGTCCAAGAGCAAGCTTGAGAGGCGAAGCTGAACTGTCTGCAGGATCCTTGTCCGCCTTCCTGTCACCGGAAATGAAAATGTCCCAGTTGGTCCGGCCGTCCGGATAATTCTTCGCGAAGATTCGGGGCTTGTCGAGAGTCAGCAGCGGAATTCTCAATGTACCGAGCGCCAGCGCCGCTACATCCACGGATGCATGCATCCGCCTGATTGACGCCAAAGTGTCCACCTTCGGGCCACGCCCCTGCCGCATCATGTAATAGGTGCTGTCCTCTCCGGAATATCTGTCCGACGGGTACGTCAGGGTGAAGTCCGTGAAGCCCACATTCAGGTACGGGAAACTGCGGAACACCGAAAGCCGGACCTCGCCGAAATTCACGTCCGCATCAACATGTTTGCCTGCCAGATTGTTGGCAATCCTCGTGAGGACTGCAGGACTGAGGGCCGCCTGCGCAGCAATCAGCAGCACGGCCCAGATTCCTGCCACCCAAAGCAGAACCTTCCAGACCGTCTTCAATTTTTTCTTCTGTCCGCCCATCGTGATTGAATTTGCCGGAAAAGAATGCCGGATCTTACGCTGAATCGTAAATATAACAAAATGCAGCAAAAAAGGAAACCTCCGGCCCGATACAAAAAATTGTTCCGGCCCATCAGGACCGGAACAAACCAAGGTGGGGTGCGATGTGGGGCTCGAACCCACGACACCTAGAACCACAATCTAGTGCTCTACCAACTGAACTAATCGCACCATTTCAGCGGACTGCAAAGATACGAAGAAATTTCTTCCGTGCAAGTCTTATCTCATATTTTTATGCTATCTTTGTGCGATTTCGCACACATTAAAGCATAAAGATATGGCAAAAGAAATAAAGTTCTCACTCGTCTACAGGGACATGTGGCAATCTTCCGGCAAATACCAGCCGAGAGTTGACCAACTGGTCAGGGTTGCACCGGCGATCATTGACATGGGATGCTTCGACCGCGTAGAGACCAACGGCGGCGCATTCGAGCAGGTGAACCTCCTTTATGGCGAGAATCCCAACATTTCAGTCCGCAAATGGACTGCCCCCTTCCACAAGGTCGGCATTCAGACCCACATGCTCGAAAGAGGCCTTAATGCACTGCGGATGAACCCGGTTCCTGCTGATGTGCGAGAGCTGATGTTCAAGGTCAAGAAGGCGCAGGGCACAGACATAGCCAGGTCTTTCTGCGGACTGAATGACCACCGCAACCTCAAACTCTCCATTGAGTATGCGAAAAAGGCCGGAATGATTTCCCAGGCCGCCCTCTCAATAACCCACTCCCCCGTGCACACGGTGGAATACTACCTCGGCGTGGTTGATCATCTGGTGGAGTACGGTGCCGACGAGATATGCCTCAAGGACATGGCAGGAGTAGGCCGCCCGACATTCCTCGCAGAACTTACAAGGGACATTAAGAAAAAATATCCTGACATCAAGATCCAGTACCACGGACACTGCGGGCCCGGATTCTCTCCGGCATCAATGCTTGAGGTGGCCCGTGCCGGCGCCGACTACATCGACGTTGCAGTGGAGCCTCTCGCCTGGGGCAAGGTTCACCCTGACGTGATCACCATCCAGCAGATGCTGCGCGCAGACGGCTTCCTCGTCAAGGACATCAACATGGACGCATATATGGAAGTGCGCCGCCTCACGCAGGAATTCATCGACGACTTCCTCGGATACTGGATCAACCCCAGCAATGCTGTCATGACCTCTCTTCTGGTAGGCTGTGGCCTCCCCGGAGGAATGATGGGATCGATGATGGCTGACCTCAAGGGATTCAAGGCCGCAATAAATGCCTCCGAGCGTGCCAACGGCAAGCCTGAGAGTTCTCTTGACACCCTGATGGTAAGGCTCTTCAACGAGGTTGAATATGTATGGCCGAGACTCGGATATCCCCCTCTCGTGACCCCCTTCAGCCAGTATGTCAAGAACACGGCCCTTATGAACCTGCTCGCAATGAGCCAGAACAAGCCGCGCTTCAGCACCATCGACAAGGACACCTGGAACATGATTCTTGGCAAGATGGGCAAACTGCCCGGCAAGCTCGCACCCGAAATCGTCCAGCTTGCGAAGGAGAAGGGAATGGAATTCTTCGACGGCAATCCCCAGGACGAATATCCGAACGAACTTCCGAAGTTCCGCCAGATGATGAAGGACGAAGGCTGGGACTGCGGCCAGGACGACGAGGAGCTGTTCGAACTTGCAATGCACGAGAGACAGTACAGGGACTACAAGAGCGGTATAGCCAAGGAGAGGTTCAACAAGGAGCTCGCCGACCTCAAGGCAAAAGCCGGTGCACCGATAATCATCAAGCGCCCCGTTGTGGAGATGCCCGAGTTCGACATCGAGAAGTATGTCGAGAAATATCCCAAGGCAACTCCCCTGCAGGCTCCCGCAAAAGGCAAGATGCTATGGCAGATCGATGTCGTTGACGATTCAAAGGCACCGGTAGCCGGAACCGCCGTAAAGGCAGGAAAAGCCTGCGGATATGTCCAGACATATTATGGAATGGAAGAGATCATCCCCGCGGTTAACGGACGCATTGTAGCCGTGACCGCGCCACAGGGAAAGGATGTCGCCAAGGGCGAGATTGTCGCTTTCGTGGAGTAAGCACGTTTTCACAAGAGCATATTGCTGCAGGCCGCTGTCAACAATGACAGCGGCCTGCTTTTTTTGCAATAACGTAATATTCAGCGACTAATAAAAAATTTTATTTTGAATTATTCATAATTATACCTATCTTGCGCGACGCTGGCAGGCAAAATGAATTTCATCAATTCTGCAGAATCTTCTTTCTGCTTCGGGTTGGTGCGCTTTTCTTGCACGCCGGTCACATTTTAATGACACTACAAACCTGATGAAAGACCATTAGGTCCACTGCACGAATTGGCAATGAACCGCAAGATACTCCACATAACACTGATAATACTGTCGGCGATTTCTGCCGGACACAAGGCGAAAGCCCAACTGCCTGACCACGACAACTATGATTCGGGGTGGTCAGCACCATTTTACCTCAGACTCGAGAGTTCCGAGAAACACGAAGCTGATTTCCATGTCAATTTCCGGCAGAACGATTCTCTCATTCTGCCTGGCTATATGGGCACAGGCGAAAATCTCAAGGCGCTTGCAGACTCAATAGCGGCAATCCGTATCGGAGACAGGACAATCGACAGCCTGTACGTGTTTTCGTATTCTTCTCCTGAAGGCAACTACAATTATAACGTCGCCCTTTCCGGACGCCGTGCCGCCGCAATGCGCCGTTACCTTGAGACTGAATATCCGGATCTTGTGGAAGTGATGTCCGCTACCCCGGACGGCGAGTCATGGCAGATGTTCAGGCAAAGGGCTCTCTCGGACAGCACCATAAGCAGCGAACAAAGAGAAAGGCTGCTCTCGATAATTGATTCCGACAACAGTTTCGAGACAAAAAAGCCTTGATAAAAGAGTGGGACCGCGCCTTGTGGAACAGGATTGTCCGGGAATGGTTCAGGGACATGCGCCGCTCCTTCATCCGTCTGGAGTGGACTGAAAATGTCTATGCCAAAGAATACTTCATCGGACGTCCGGCAGAATTGACGGCAAAAGCATATACGACAATGAACCCCTTGTCGCGTCCGCCTGGAGAGATTGTCCTCGAAAGGACCATACTCGCCCTAAAGACCATCCTTCTCTACGATGCAATGACCATGCTCAACGCAGAAGTCGAAGTCCCGGTCGGCAACAGCTTCTCCATAATGGTTGAAGATGTCTTCCCATGGTGGACCTTCGGTCCGAACAGGAACAAATACAGTCTCGAAATGTGGGAGATGGGAATCGAACCGAGATGGTGGTTCCGCCGCAACGACAGGCGCGACCGACTATCCGGACATTTCATAGGTCCCTATGTCATGAGCGCAAGGTATGACTTCCAGTGGGACAGGGACCTGAACTACCAGGGTGAATACTGGTCAGCTGGTCTCAGTTACGGATACGCAATGCCCATAGGGAATATTTTCAATCTCGAGTTTTCCGTCTCAGTTGGCTACGTCAATGCCGACTACAGGCATTATCAGCCTGACTACGACTATTCGCAGCTCTATCGTGACCCGTTCAGGACAGGCACCCTGTCTTATTTCGGGCCAACAAAACTGAAGGTATCCCTGGTACTTCCCATAAAAATCAAATACACCCGCAGATGACGACCTCAAGAACATGCCGCGGCAGGATTTTCAGTCTGCCGAAATGCCGCCGGTCCAGTCTGTCCTGGTCCGCCGTCTGCCTGTTTGCCGTGACACTGCTGCTTTCGGGCTGCCAGCTCAGGCCGCTTGTGGATCCGGAATTCGGGACCATGATCAAAATACGCATCAATACCGACGGGATACGCAACGTGACAAGCGACATTTACAACGAAGCCATTCCTGTCCCCGAAATCGATCCTGGCGTCATGCACGTGCTCTTCTACGACACCGGGACCAACTCGCTGATTTCGGAGTCTTTCGTGAGCGAGAAGTCCACCGACGGGGACGGATACACTACAATATCCGGACGCGTCTCACTGGTGCCGGGCACCTACCATATAGTCAGCTACGACTTCGGAACGGAATCAACGATTGTAGACGGCCACGAAAGTTTCGACCTGCTGCACGCGACTTCCGGATCCGTGTCCGAGACTGAACTTGCCTCATACTCATCCAAGGCACAGGACGGCAGCATCGTATATACCCCCGACCACCTGGTGGTATCGACAGACCGAGAGTACGAAATTCCCTACCATAACGGCATCCATATGATAGAGACCGAAGCCTCGACGATAGTGGAGACATATTATCTGCAGATCAAGGTGGACGGGCTCGAATATGTCTCAAGTGCACGGGCATTCCTGTCCGGAATGTCGGGAAGCAGCAGCACGGCATCCGGAGACGCCGTCGACCAGGAGGGGTCCACGATATACTTCACACTCCAGAAAAGCGAAGACAACGGAGTTCCCGTTATCTGCAACATATTTAACTGCTTCGGAAGGATTCCGGATGCCGAGAACGACTTGAGCGTAACATTCGACATACGAACCTCAGACGGCAGGACCGTGACCCGCGAATTTGACATAACTGACCTTTTCGAGAGTGAGGACTGCATCAACCACAACTGGCTGCTGCTTGAGGAAACTATCACCATAGACCCTCCTCAGACCACACCGGGGACAGGAGGCGGCTTCGACCCTGAAGTCGGAGACTGGGAGGACGAAAACCACGAAATCGAGATATAGAAATTCCTATTCAAAAACTTTACAACAAAACATTTATGAAAAAATTGATTTTTATTGCAGCGCTTGCGGCAGCAATTCTCCCGGGCTGCACAAAGAACGAGGTCAAACCGGAAGTGCCAGACCAGCCCATCAGTTTCACCACGGCTGTCGGCTCAAGCATCACTAAAACAGTCATTGATGACAATGTCTTCCCGACAACAGAGCAATTCGCCACCTTCGCTTACTGGCTTGACGAAGGCGAGACTTGGCCTGACGATGCAACCAAAGCAAAAGAGTACATTCCGTTCGGGACTGACAGCAACTCAAGGACATTGGTAAGTTACGATGAAGAGCAAAACCTCTGGACCACAGCGACTCCTTACTATTGGCCGACAACCGGTTCACTGACTTTCTTCTCATTCTACCATCCTCAAATAAAAGAAGTAACTTTTGACACGACCAAGGGACTGCAGTTCAGCAGGGATCTCGCAGGGAGCGACGACCAGGGCAAGGACATCATGGTTGCCGATGTTGTAACAGAGCAGACCAAGAATACCGATAATGCCAACGGAAGCGGCTTCAACGGTGTTCCCACCAAATTCCGTCATGTGATGTCCCAGGTAGTGGACTTCTTCATCAACACTGAAATGGACTATACCAACGGCCATGGCGATGGTACCTGGCAGGCCGGGGACATCAGCATCACCCTCAACAGCATCAAGATTCGGAACGTATATGTAAAGGCAACCTACACGAGCGGACTTGAGCCATCCGAGGCCAATCCCGGCACATGGTCAGAATATGCAGCCGAGGGCGGACACATGGTGACCTACACATGGTTCGATGCCACCCAGGACGATGAGTTCCAGGTGACAAGCACGAAAACCCAGGTTCCCGACGCAACAATAACGGTAAGCGAAGGCACTGACTCCTATGATGTCACCAGAGGCGCAATCCTGATTCTGCCGCAGAGTTTCGTAAATTCGGAATATCCGGAGAACGCGGATGCCGACATCGAAGTAATATATACCATCACCTATCACATTGCCAACGGCGGCACAATAGAGGAGCAGATAACCAGAGAAATAAAGCTCGCCGAGATACATGCGGCTCAGAACAATGCATGGCAGATGAACAAGAAAATCACCTACAACCTCACCATAGGTCTCGACCAGATTCTCTGGGCTCCTTCAGTGGTAAGCTGGGATGACTCCGCGGTCGAGGAAGATCACGACGTAGATGTTTCGCCTACAGAATAACGGCTGCGCACTGCTTGCGCTTGCGGCAATGCTCCTGTCATCCTGCACGAGGGATGACAGGGCGGCCTTGCCGTCTCCTGCCATAACCTATCAGGTAGTCCGGACCGCATCCAAGGCCGACGGAACAGGGACATACGACACAGACTGTCCTTTCGTGACCTGGGCCTGGTACCTCCCGGAAAACTCAGCCTGGAACGGTTCAGCAGAATCAGCGAAGCTGTACATTCCTGCGGAAACCGTCTCGCACCGGAACGGCAGCTGGACCACTGACTCACCATATTACTGGCCTCCGACCGGGTCCCTGACCTTCATGTCGCTGAGTCCCGCCACTCTCGGCACCGAAGCGGAATGCACTGCCGACGAGGGAATAATCCTGAAACAGTACGACATAAGCAGCCGACAGGAAACGGACCTTATGGTAGCTGATGTGGCCAGCGACAGGACAAGCAATCCGGTGCCCACTGTATTCCGGCACAAGCTGTCCAGAGTGACCGGCTTCAGCATCAACACGGACAAGGACTACAGCATCACCGGCCAGGACGGCACGCACCTCAAGGGCAGCAAGCGCTTTTTCATCAACGGAATTTCAATCCTGGGGCTAAACAGCACAGGCACTTTCAAGAGCGGGGCAAACACGGGCGCGGCATCTCCGGGCGAATGGAGCGGCCTGGCATCTCCAAAGGATTTCGCATGGACCGAAGCCATGGCAACAGAAATAGCATGGAGTCAGGAAGGCACCGGAATTCCCGGTAACGGGCCTGGATACATTGCCGTACTTCCCCAGACTCTCGCATCGCAGTCAATCCTGATTGAATACACCATAAGGACCTATTATGACGACTCCGCACCAGGCAGCGACGGCAACTTCTCGGAAGAGAAGATAAGCGAACAGGTCGCCCTGTCCAGCCTTATGCCGGCCTTCACCGTCAACACACGGGTTGCTTTCAGCATCACGATAGGTCTGGACAAAATGAACTGGTCTGCCGACGTCCAGAACTGGGACGACAGGCAAGGCAGCGACACGACAATATGAGAAACCTCAATTTGAACTTGATCTCCATGGCATCCGCGGCCCTTCTGGCCGTGGCGGCCGCATCATGCTCCGTAAGGGTGAACGAAACAGAAAAACGGGACATCATCTTCGATGTCGCAGTGGCTGCAAATACACGAAACGCTTCGGCAGCAGCTCTTTTCCACCCTGAAGACGTGGACATAGCAGTCTGCGGGTATTCCCTTCCCGCATCAATGTCATGGAGCAGCGGCAACCAATATGCCGTACTCGAGATGGACGGAGTCAGGGCCACTCACACGGAAGGACACATATGGGCTCCATCCGAAAGCCACAAATGGCCAGACGGTGACAGAACCATGACAATCTTTGCATATTCACCTTACGGACGCGGTGAATTCGGTGATGACGGAAGCATACGCGTGAACGACTATTCGGTTTCCGAAGGTGGCGACCTGATGTTCTGCGCGGCCGAGGACCGCAGCTACAACACGCTGGGCAGAATCAATCTTTCGTTCACCAGAGCACTCTGCATGGTCGACTTCAGCGTGATGTCATCACTTGACTACTCCAGAACACCTACAGTTTCGAGGCTCGAGATCTCCGGCCTTTACTCAGAAGGAGACTTTTGCACACAACCTTCTCCGGTCTGGACCACGAAAGGCGAGACATGCGGTTTTCTCTTTTTCGAGGGAGAAACGCCAGTCACTGACCAGACCATTGATTTTGGTGAATGCCTTTACATGATACCGCAGGACGGCACAATGAAAATCACCCTTACCCTTGACCTTCAGACAGGCGATGCCGTTCAGGAAGACCTGGTCCTGACCGCCGAGGAACAAGTCAGCTGGCAGACGGGCAAGCATTATTCATATATCCTCAAAATCGGCAACGACCTCCGACTCACAGTACAAAAAGCGAGTGCCAATGTTTGACAGAAGAACCCTCATCGCAGCGGCAATTGCATCGCTCGCTGCCGCCGGATGCGGCAAACATACTGTACAGGAATCCGCAGGGATACCCATTTCGTTCAGCGGAAGTGTCGAGACGAAGGCACTGCTGGACAACTCCGGCCTGCAGGCAGAGACCGTCCTCATCAACGACATCCATGTCGCCGGTGACGGGACACAGTCAATCTACATGAAGGACGTCGAACTTCAGCATGCCGGAGGCAGTTGGGAGACGGATCCCGTCTACTACTGGACAAAGGGAGGATCACATCATTTCACGGCCCACATTGCCGGTCAGGGGCTGGACTTCATATCCGGAGGCAGCGACAGAAACGCGGACAGACTGAGCTCAACGGCCGAAATAACGCTGGGAACCGACAACCAGCCGGACATACTCTATGCATTTGCCGAACGTGACATGGAGACCGCCGCAAATCCCACAGGGACCGTAGCACTTGAATTCAGTCACGCCCTCGCTGCCGTAAGAATAAACATAAACAACATCAGCAGGAAATATTTCCGGCTTGAATCCTGCCACTTTGAGGGCATCGGCACCACGGCCGGCATAGAAATTTACCGCAGTGGCGGACCTCAATTCAGCGGACTCTCCGGCCAGGAGACAAGTTCGTATGCCGAGAGCCACGACGAAACCATCTCGGAAGGTCAAACGCTCACGCTCTACGGCAACGCCGAAGCTGACGGCAGCCTCCTCGTATGGCCCCAGAATCTTGGCAGCGCCATTCTTGTTCTGGAATTTTTCGGCAGCCCCGACAGCCAGACAAGCGAAACACAAAAAATACCCCTGGCCGGAACAGGCCTCTCCAACTGGCTTTCAGGAAAAAGATACACTTACGACATAAATCTCTCAGACGAGAACATAAACGTGACTTTCAGCATAGTGCCCTGGACAGTCAATGACGTGACAATCAATACGTAGTGCGACACATGAGAAAGATTACAGCATACACTCTCGCCCTCGCCGCCATACTTTCAGGATGCGGGAAATCTCCCCTGCCCCAAACCGGCAGCGCCGAAATTCTCGTCCTGTCAGATATGGTATCAGCATACGGCAGCCCCCTTTCAAAAGCGGAAATCAATGAAAACAACGCCTTAGGGAACACCCTGTATCTGAACGAGACCCTGCGCAAGAGCTTCTCCATGAAGCCTCTGAACAACCCCGAAAACGGCATCTACGCCACCGGCAGCAAATGGGAAAGCGGTGAATATTCATTCTACGCATGCATGCATTCCGGCAACGGAATAAGCGGTGTTGCCGGTGACGGAAGGAGTTTCACTGTCGTGCAGCCGACAGACACACCTTCTGCAGACGGCTCCAACGGCAGCTTCAGCGACTACCTGCTGTCATACACTTTCTATGTAAGCGACGGCAGTTCCCGTCCCATGGTCAGGCTGCAGATGGCACATGCAGTCTCATCAGTGGAACTTCATTTTGTCAAACCTGCAGGAGCGGCAGACACGAAGGTGCTTAACGCCAAGGTCAGCGGCGTAAAATATTCTGCATCCTACAATGTCAACAACCACACGGACAGCGACATCAGGTGGACGGTTGTGACTGGCAGCGAAACTACGGACTATTCCCGAGTCACTGAAAGTCCGTCCGAAGAATTCAATGTGCCGGAAGAAGGTCCGGACGGCTCAATGTATCCGGACGGGAGCCTGTATTTCTCTTTCCTGACATGCCAGCAGGCTGTGGACAACGTGACTGACCCCGTGACAATAAGCGTCGCATACGAAATCAACGGCCAGTCATTCAATGCGTCCTTCAGCCTTGACCAGGTTCAGGGAGTAAGCAACTGATGGCAGGGACAAAGACAAGATATGCCGTCGTGCTGGATTCAGAAGCCAGACTCTACGGCAGCATTGCCCCATGGAATGACGGGGGCGAAATGGAAGGAAGCATGATACCTTGACGACAAAAGACATGAAACATATCGCAAGAATACTGACACCCGTGCTGCTGCTGTCCGCTGCAGCCGCATGCGTCCGCAATCTGGAGCCTGAAAGTTCAACTGAAATAAGACTCAATGCAGGCATTTCTCCGGTTGCCACGGCTGTCAAGGCCAGCGGACCATACAACCCGGGCAGTACGGAGACATTGAACATCCAATTGCTGCGCAAAGAATATGACGGAAGCCATGCGGGCCCCCTGTCAGCAACCATGGGGACTCCCGATCCATCCAATTCATACCTCAGGCCAATAGAATTCGAGACTCCTCAGTTTTTCCCTGACAAGACCTCGGAAATCGGTTTCGTGGGATGGTATCCGACGGCAGCCGCAGAGAATGGCCTGAGTTTCGACAGCAGCACCGGGACCCTGGAATACGACATTCCGGGCGACACCGACATGATGGTCAGCAACTTTGTCCAGGGAAGCCTCGAAAGCGGGTTGGACCCGCTGGTCTTCTCGCATGCCCTCTGCCAGTACGCGGTTTCCGTATATGCAGTCGATGATGATGCCGCAGAACAGTGGAACGACTCCTACGGAACGATCAAGGAAATATATGTCGCAAGCCTTCCGTCCGGCATGACTCTGACCCTTCCTGACACAGAAGCCGAAAAAGCCTCATTCAGCTACTTCGGTGAAGACTCGCAATACACGGTCAGCACCGGCATCAGCTCACTTCCGGTCGGTTCAGCAGCCAAAGAACTCGCCGGGACAGTAATGGCCGCTCCGGCCTACGACGGAGCGATAACCGTGAAGGTACTTTTTGAGAAGGAAGACGGAACAAGCACTGAAAAGAACATTGTGTTCTCCAGGAATTTCAGTGCAGGGTACCGCTACGGACTTACCCTCAGGTTCAGTCACCGCGGCATAATCGAAGCCGAAGCCACCGTGGAAGACTGGCAGGAAGTTGAGGTCGAAGTCGGACTGGAAGACGGCAAGACATATTTCGACCTTTCAGGAAACGGCACTTCAAACAGCTACATAGTGTCCTCAGCCAACCTTTCGTATTGTTTTGACTGCACCGTGAAAGGAAACGGAGTCAACACGGTCACCGACCATGACGGCAACGTGTTCAGGCTGCCCGACACTGATGTTTCCCTTTCACCCGACAGAATAGGCATAATAAGGTCAATGGCTGTCCTGAAGAAAAATTCCGACGGAAGCTTCAGCCCAGTTCCGGAATCGGAAAGGGACAATCCCGAGCTCATGCTGAGCCTCGACACCGAGACCCCGAGAGAAGGGAAGGTAATGTTCACCGTGCACGGCAATCAGGCAAACAGCCAGGACTATTCCCTGACATACAAGGGAAACGTGCTCATAGGCGCCTACAAAGGAGAGACGCTTCTGTGGTCGTGGCATATATGGATAACGGACAGACCTGACACCCAGGGATACGGGAACGGATATTCATCCCTTGACAGGAATCTGGGGGCAGTGGCTGACAATCCGGAAGACGTGGCCCAGAATGCCGGCCAGGATGCCGCACATGTGCTCACGACGGGATTTTTCTACCAATGGGGCAGGAAGGACCCGCTTTCGCGTTTCGACATAGACCCCGAAATGAACCAGGACAACTGGCAATCCTTCCAGTCTCAGGAACTTGTGAGCATCAGCGAGGCCCACAAAAACCCCAGGGTAATGTACTGGTCCGGCAGTTCATCAGACTGGACTACGGACACAAATGACCACCTGTGGGGATATTCAAACCAGAGAGACGACGTGGGGAAGACACTTTATGATCCCTGTCCTCCCGGGTACAGGGTTCCTGACACGAAGGTATGGACTGAAAGCGCCCAATATGAACTGAAGCCGCAGACAGCAAGCGGATATGCCTACGGATATGTGTTCGAGATGGACGGCAACCAGTCAATATATTATCCTAAAACCGACTATCTCGGAGCGAGCGGCATTAGCGGACGCATAGAAGTCATGACGGCCGAGACTGACCCCAACAATCCTTACATATACCTCAACTCTGTCAGACCTCACATCTGCAGCGACTTCACCGGGGAGTCCGGCACCACGCCCGGACACGAGTCCCTTGCACACCACTTCGTGTTCAGCCTGGGAATGGACGACAGCAGCGACTACATTCCGTACGAAAAGGACAAGGCCGGGGCAAGGGCAAACGCCATGCCGGTACGCTGCATCTCGGAGAATGCCGCATCAGCAACAACTGACCTGTCCTCTGTCCAGACGGCGAACTGCTATATGGTATCCCGCAACGGGTATTTCAAGTTCAGGGCGAACCGCAGGGGCAACGGAGTGGCCGGATTCAATTCCTACATCAACAATGACAACGCCAACACATATGTCGACATTTCCGGAGGCATAAATCCCGAGATTCCCGTCAACAGCGGCTGCCATGTGGACCTTCTGTGGTGGCAGGGAGAACTCGAGGAAGGAGAGACATACCTTGAGTTTGTCGACGGCAATCCTACTTCGGCCGAAATAGCGGACAATGTCCCGCTGGCAATGGTCGACGGAGGAAAGCTTGATGACCAAGGCTACGCATATTTCCATGTCCGCGAGAACATGCCGTCATACGGCAATGCGGGCCTTGCACTATATGACGAGAACGGAACTATACTCTGGACCTGGCACATCTGGTTCATCTCCAACGAGCAGAACGCCACCCTGGGAGACTATATTGTCATGTCCAGGAATCTTGGCGCAACCTATTCCCCTTACTCTGCAGCCGGAGACTTCAGCCTGCCGGAAAGCAGTACCGAAGAGACATACGGCTTCTACTACCAGTGGGGAAGGAAGGATCCTCTTTTCGGGCCCGGCAAATGGTGCAGGAAATCCGGCGGGACCTGGAAAGTCGAGGACTGGAGCGAAGGTCCGGACAAGGCCCCCGCGACAACGCTTAGCGAAGTCATGTCAAATCCCCTGCACTTCTACACCAGCAGCAACCAGTGGTGGCAGACCACCTACACTCCAGGCACTGATATGATTCAGGAAATCCGTAACTTCTGGGGATATGTGGGGCGTCAGGACGGCGGCCAGAATTTCGTGAAGACCATGTATGACCCCTGTCCTCCCGGCTACAGGATAATCAACAACCTGGCATTCGAGAGCGCCGGCATGTGCCAATCCGTTGAAGAAAAAGAATTCAGCCTCAGTTTCGACAATTATTCTCTCTCGCAATCGGGCATAAGGGTTGACGGAAACGATGACGTGACCTCCACATACATAAACGGAGGTAACGTGTCCGCACAGATGCTCTGGCTGCCGAATTCCGGAATGATTGACAGCAGCGGAAACTATATCCAGCAAGGCAGCAACGGATATCTCAATACCGCTACGCCCAACAAATCCGGTCAACAAATGCGCAACATACAATGGTATCCCGGAGATTCCTCTTACCAAATCAGCCAAAACGGCCAGAGCTATCACATCCCTGCAAGACCCGTACGCTGTCAGAAAGAATAAAAACATTTTATTGAGTCAGCATGAACAATCGCAAATACAGCACTCTACTGGCCGTCCTTGCCATAGCGGCCCTGTCTTCCTGCACCAAGCAGAACTTCGGCAATCCCGGAGAGATTACCGTGGAGACTTCCGGATCAATGGACATCCTGTGCTTCACAGGCACGGAACAGTCCGGGGGCCCGGCCGGTCTGCAGTCAACAAAGGCCCTGATTTCATCAACATCATCCGAAACCATGGAGGCCAATTTCGTCAGAATCGACGACGTCAACGCCTTCAGCGCCCCGGAAACGGCATACCCCCGACTGTCGGAAGCTTATGTCACGGAAGCTACGATTTTCGCTCCCTCAAGTTTGTCAGGAGCCATGCCTCTGCGCAACACTGTATTTGAGCCGGAGCAGCATTACCGCTACGAAATAGCGTCAGCAACCACCGACACCACATTCTACAAGACAAGGATGGTGGGGTGGTATCCGCGCACCTGCGTACTGGGCAGAGACCAGGAAGGACAGGCTGCAACTGCCGGCTTCGACCAGTTCCCGTCGTTCTGGAATGACGGGACATCCACCGGAATTACTTTCGGAGGGATGCTTGACGGTCAGACCGACATCATGGTCAGCAACATGAGGGAGGGAATGCACCAGAGCAACGCATATCACGAAGGCCAAAGCGGAGCGGCAGCCCCTTTCGGATCTTCCAATTTTTTCACTTTCAGGCACTATCTGACTGCAGTCAGACTCTATCTGCAATGCAGCAGCAGCGATCTGTCCCTGGTATCATGGGGAAAGATTGAAAACGTGATATTTCCGGACCAGCCGACAAGCGTCACTATAAGACTTCCGGAAGAACCCGGTGAAACCTTCGGAGAGCCGGTAGAAGATTCCTGGGCCGATCCAAAGGACCTGGGGATAATAACTTCCGCAATGACGGACGGTGCGGAGACGGTCAGCTACCCGTTCGCCCTTGTTGACAAAGTTGACGATTCCATTCAGGGGAAAATCTACCTTGGATACATGATGGTCCAGCCGGACCGTCCGACAGCTTTCGAAATTCACACAGATGAAGGTGTCTATCGGCTGGAGATTCCTCTTGAATATGCAGCATCCGACGGAAAGGCCCGTACGCTGCTTGAAGCAGGGAAGATATACAACCTGAACATAAATATAAGTACTGACGGGAGACTGTCAGTTTTCGTAGGGAACGATGATGAGGTGAAATTCAGGGACCTTTCTCCCTGGAACGTGACGGAAGGGAGATATCAGACAGCAAACACATACCTGATCAACACCTCAGAAGACACCGGTGCCGACGGACAACCCGTATACAGGGGTTATTTCTTCAATGCCATGCAGGTCGGCAACGGGGATAAAGGAAAGCTGAATGTTGCCAACAGGCAACTGTATCCTGCGGACGGCACGCGGATCCACCCGGTTTCGGCCAGCATACTTTACCAGACCCAGCTCAACACAGTCAGGAATGTGGAGCTGGTCGACGGACACGTGAGGTTCATACTGAACGAAAAATGCTATGACCAGAATGACCCTCTTCAGGCAAATGCCGTGATTGCCGTCCATGACGAGGAGGGGAACATCCTGTGGTCCTGGCTCATCTGGGTCACCAGGGAAGCAAAGGCCGTGGACTTCCCCGACGGAGGATTCTCGATGCTCAACATGAACCTTGGAGCCAATACCGCCGGTCCGGTGAACGGAGATCCCCTCCCCACATACGGTCTGTACTACCAATGGGGACGCAAAGATCCTTCTCCCAGACCTCCCAGCTACAACTTTGACATGCGCAGCATGGAAACAATCCAGTTCTTCGGCCCCAACGGCGAACCGGTCAACTATGTGTCGGAGTTCTCCTCGGACGAAAACACCATCGAGGACAGTGCCCGCAATCCCCTGCTTATAATGGACCAGAACATACAGGGACCGAACTACGCATACGACTGGCTATACTATGAAATCGACCAGTTGTGGGGCGAATCGACAAAGACGATCTATGATCCGTGCCCATATGGCTACAAGGTTGCGGACGATGAAATCGAAAGGCTTTTCATCGCGGCACAAAACAGCTCACAGGCCGTGACCTATCAGAACCAGACCATTGGCAGAAACATTCCAGCAGGCACACTAGGTTCCAGTGAAGCGGTCTTCTTCCCCTTCGCGGGAAGAAAAGGATATGCCGCCGGAGTCCCGGACAAGGGGCATCCGTGGATGGAAGTAGGAAATTCGGGCGACTACCAGGACGCCAGAATCAGAGTCTCAGGACACCGCAGCTCAAGCGTGCTGAACGGGACAGGTGTTTCTGTCGGGCAGGAAGCCAACAGGACCAGCGCTGCTCCCGTACGCTGTGTACGCTATTCCGCAGAAAGCCTTGAATGACCCGTGACAGCACCAAAAATGCCCGAAACCTCACGGCTCCGGACATTACCAATAAAACAACCAATTATATGAAAATCCTTTTTGAAAAAGTTATCTTCTAATGCTGCCCCACGGGGATGCGCTGCCCTTCGCCGACCGAGGGACGTGAAAGCTTGCGGTAAATCCAGGTCATCGCAGGGACGAGGAACACACAGGCAGCCATCCATGCCATAGGGTCACCAAGGCAAACGCCCTTGAACTGCAGCGAAGGCACAAGCCACAGGCTTGCGGCAATTCGTGCAAACATCTCGAACACTCCAGACATCATGGCCAGGCGCGTGAAGCCGAGCCCCTGAATGGAGTAGCGCAGCACGCAAAGCGTTCCGAGGAAAATCCAGAAGGGGCTTGAAGTGTGAAGGAACATCACTGACTTCTCCACTATCTCAGTCTCGGACGCATCGACGAACATCTTCGTGAGGCCGTCGGCAAAAGTGAACATCACGGCATTGCCAAGAATCACATATACCGCAATCATGCCCAAAGCCGAATACAGGCCTCTGCGTATTCTCTGTATCTCACCTGCACCGAAATTCTGCCCGCAATATGTCGCCATCGCGACTCCAAGATTCTCGCACGGGCTGATGAAGAACATCTTGATCCTCATCGCCACGGTAAACGCCGTCACTGAGGCAGTGCCAAGAGCATTGTTGGCACTCTGGAGCATGATGCTTCCTATCGCGGTAATCGAAAACTGCAGTCCCATCGGCACGCCTATGGAAAGCAGGTGCTTCTGATACTCCCAGCCTGCTCTCTTCTCCTCTTCAGACTCGCAATGCAGTATGCTGAAATGCCTGTACATATAAATGTAGCACAGCAGTGCGGATATTGCCTGCGAAATGACAGTGGCAACTGCAGCACCGGCTGCACCCCAGCCAAACACCACGATGAACAGCATGTCCAGCAACACGTTGAGAAACGCGGACAATATGAGGAAGCAGAACGGTGTCTTGCTGTCGCCCAATGCCCTTATGATGCTCGCAAGAAGATTGTATGCCATCGTGAACGGAATACCGAGGAAGGTAATCAGCAGATACAGATAGGCGTCATGAAAAATCACGTCCGGAGTCTGCATCCAAAAAAGTATATTGTGGCATAGAAATGCTGTTGCCACGGCAACAGCAAGCGAAATCGCGACACTTACCCGAAAGCTCGCGGAAACGTAGCGGCGAAGACTGCTGTAGTCCTTTGCACCAAAACTCTGGGCTATCGGAATCCCGAAACCGCCGGTGCATCCGTTACAGAAACCAAGAATCAGAAATATTACCGAAGAACCTGCGCCGACGGCGGCAAGGGCGTTCACTCCTACGAAATGCCCTACGATAACTGCATCTATAAGGTTATATCCCTGCTGCAGGATACTTCCAAGTATCAGCGGCCACGCAAATCCAAGAATCAAGCGGGAAGGATTCCCGACCGTCATGTTCTTAATCATAGCCAAAATACGTCAGTCCAACCAACAAACGACTGACCTTCAAACAAATAAAAACTACTAACTAACCTTTTGTCGCTGCAAATATAATCATTTTTTAAAATATTTAATAATTCTTGAAAATCTTTTTTGACGAATTTTCACATTCTCGGTCCGAACGTGCGGAAAGACTGCGGACACCTCCGGAATCAACCGGGCCTTTCGGCCTGGGTGCCAGACGCTTTGTGTAAAAAAATGGAACGTTGTGTAAGAAAATGGAAAAATTTTCCCTATCTTTGGCGTTGCGTATAAGAAAAAGACAATGGTCACTTTCATAGGAGAATATTCAGCCCGCCTGGACGACAAGGGAAGACTTGTGTTTCCCGCGCCGCTCAAGGCGTCCTTGCCTCCAGGAAGCGACATGAGGTTCGTCGTGAAAAAGGATCTCTTTGAACCCTGCCTGCAGATGTACACTCTCGAAGAGTGGACAAGGCAGTCAGAAAAAGTAAAGGATTCCCTCGATTTGACCTTCAACAGAAAACACGCAACATTCTGGAGAGAATACATGCGCGACAGGGACATTGTCGAACCCGACACAAGGTTCGGCAGAATCTCGATAAGCCGCAGACTCCTTGACAGCATAGGTGTAGGCAAAGAAGTGGTTTTCTCCGGCAATGACTTCAGGATTGAAATTTGGGCAAAGGAGAAATTCGAGGAATCCAGAATTTCAAACGAAGAAATCATTGCCATTGCGGAAAGCCTCTCGCAAAAGTAGAGACTTCGCAATGACCGAATATCATAACCCAGTATTGCTGCGTCCCAGCGTGGATGCCGTCGTCAAGAACCCCGACGGCTGCTATGCCGATGCCACTTTCGGAGGCGGAGGGCACAGCCGTGAAATACTATCGAGACTCTCTCCTGAAGGCAGGCTCATAGCCTTTGACAGAGATTCGGATGCCCTGGCCCAGGCCCCGGATGACCCGCGCCTGATCCTCGTTCACAACAACTTCAGATTCATACATAATTATATCATGCTGCTGGCTTCGGGAGAGGCCGGCAACGATACCGTGAAGACTACAGGCAATGCGCCCCGCACTGCATTGCCGGAAATTGCAGGAGGAATCGACGGAGTGCTGGCTGACCTTGGAGTCAGTTCGCATCAGTTCGACACTGCGGAGAGAGGATTCTCCTTCCGATACGACTCCCCTCTGGACATGCGGATGAACGCGCAGGGCGGCAGAACAGCCGCTGACATTGTAAATTCTTATACGCAAGAAGAATTGGAAAAGGTTCTCAGGCTCTACGGAGAGGTTGACAACGCCTCCAGGATCTCGCAGCTGATAACAGAAGCGAGACTCAAGGCGCCGATTCTTACTACCGGTGACCTCGACAAGGCGATTGCCTCCGCCCTGCCCTCATTCGCCCAACACAAGCAGCTTGCCCGCATTTACCAGGCTTTCAGGATTGAAGTAAACGACGAGATGAGGTCGCTGGAAAAATTCCTTCAGGAAGCGGCCGAATCGCTGAAACCGGGAGGGAGGCTCGCAGTGATCACCTATCACTCAATCGAAGACCGCATGGTCAAGAACTTCATAAAGACCGGGAACATTGAAGGCCTGGAGCACAAGGACGCGTTCGGGCGGACATGCGCCCCGCTCGCGGCCGTGAACAGAAAACCGATTGTACCCGAGGAAGAAGAGATTGCGGCGAACACTAGGGCGAGGAGCGCCAAGCTGAGGGTCGCGGAAAAAGTTGGCGCAGGAAAAGACAAGGGAGGCAGGGAAATATGACTTCGTGGAAATTTTCAGATCTGCTCCGCCTCCTGCGCAACAGCTTCATAGCCGTGCTCAAAGGAGAGTTCCTGCTCAGGCTCAACGTCGGCAGGTACTTCGTCCACGTCATGTACACCTTCCTGCTCATAGCCATAGTGATATGGCTGAGCCTCATGACCGAAAGCACGATGGCGAAGGTTGAGAGCAACAAGGCCGTACTCAAGGAGCTGGAGATAGAGAATGCCGAGCTGACCTACGAGGCGGCAAAGGCGGAAAGAAGGACAACAGTAGAGGCCAGGCTCAAAGCGCTGGGCTCGGGAGTCACTGAACCGGAGAAGCCGGCAGTGAGACTTCATTGACAAATACAGAAGAATATGCCGGACATCAACAATGCAATGCAGCCGAAGAAGAAAAGGGACAGGATAGGGGTAATACTCTATCTTGCATACTTCGTGATGCTGATCGGAGCGCTCCTGATAGTCCTGCGCATAATCTGGATACAGGTAATATTCCAGCCGCAGCCGGAAATCGCCGCAAAACTCACTCCGTCAGTCACCATGAGGACAATCGAACCCCAGCGCGGACGCATACTCGACTGCAACGGACGGCTGCTCGCGATCTCATGCCCTGAATACCAGTTCTACATGGACTGCACAATCCTGAAGGACGAAAACACTCCCGAGGAAGAGAAAGAATGGCTTGCAAAGGCCCGTGAACTTTCAAGAGGCCTCGCCAAGGAATTTCCCGAAATGACGGCGGACCAGTTCTACAGGCTGATCGTGACGAACCGCAATGACGAGAACAAGCCCGGAAGGAAATATGTGAAGATCGGGCATCCGGTGGACCGGACAGCATACAACCGCATACTCCAGCTTCCGCTCTTCAATGAGGGGCGCTACAGGAGCGGAGTGCAGTTTGAGCAGGAAAACATCAGGGAATACCCCTACGGCGAACTCGCAAGAAGAACAATAGGATTCGTGCGCAACAACAAGTCTCCGGTCAAGAACACCCACATAGGACTCGAAGGCAAGTTCGACTATGAGCTTCACGGCCAGGAAGGACGCGAATATCTGAGGGAAACTGACGAAGGCACAATACGCAACAGCGACAGCACAATAGTGAAGGCCGTCGACGGGAACGACCTGCGCTGCACCATCAACATCGACTACCAGGAAATCGCCGACCAGGCACTGAGGCAGCAGATTGAACCGGAAGAAGCCCTGGAGGGGGCATGTCTCGTGCTCATGGAAACAAAGACTGGTGCAATACGAGCAATGGTGAACCTTCTGCGCAGCGGCGACGAGCACACGGGAGAATTCGCCGAGATACAGAATCTTGCGATCGGACGCAAGAACGAACCGGGATCGGTATTCAAGACAGTGACGCTCACGTCGCTACTGAACGACGGCTACGTAAAGAGTCTGGAGGAAACGCTCCCGGCAACCGACGGCCATGTGGACGGAACCTCAATCACCGACAGCCACATTCCGGACTATGCGCGCCAGCACAACACCGACAAGATCTCAATAATCGACGGATTCAAGATATCCTCCAACTACATGTTCGCAAAACTCGCCGTGGACAACTATGCCAAGAACAGCCACGGAGACCGCACCGGGCAGTTCCTCTCGAACCTCTATACCTACAAGCTCGGCGACGCGTTCGACTTCGACCTTGACGGAATGCTCACGCCCACAATCCCCAGTCCGGAAACGCGATACTGGACAGATACAGACCTCGGCTCAATCGCCTACGGCTACAGCACCAGCATGACTCCCATGCATATTCTCACATTCTACAACGCGCTTGCGAACAAGGGGAAAATGATGAAGCCCTACCTGGTGGAGGATATCGAGTCAGACGGCAGGACAATAAGGAAGAGAGGACCCGCCACCCTCAACTCGGCCATCTGCTCAAGGGCAGTCGCTGACACGGTGACAAGAGCGCTCAAGGCCGTGACCGAGGAAGGCACCGCACGCAGGCTTCGCGGAGCCAAGTGCGCCGTGGCTGGAAAGACAGGAACATCTTTCGGCACCTTCGACAACGGCCAGTATTCCGATGAACTCGGCCGCCGCAAATATCAGGGGACCTTCGTAGGGTTTTTCCCGGCAGACAACCCCAAATACACAATAATCTGCACCGTATACTCGAAACCAACTTCAAGGAGCTTCCAGGGAGGAGGAATTCCTGCTGCGGCAATCAGGACGGTGATCGACAAACTGTACAACATAGACCTCGACCTTTCGGAAAACGCTGACAACAAATGAAACTTGAGAACATAATAAAGAACTGCGGTGTCACTGAACTGCTGGGCTCAGCCGCGACGGAAATCACTTCCGTGACCAACGACTCCCGGAAAGCGGTTCCGGGATGCCTGTTCATTGCCGTGAACGGGTGCGGCAACGACGGCAGGGCCTACATTGCCGCCGCTGCGGCAGCCGGAGCCTCCGCGATAATGTTCGAGAAGCCGGAAGACCCGGGCTCTCCCGAAGCCATGGCAATCGGATCACTGCAGCAGAATGTTGTCAGAATCATCGTTGAAGACAGCAGAAAGGCAGTTGCGGCAGCTGCTGACAACTTCTACGGACATCCCAGCGGCAAACTCTGCCTTGTCGGAGTCACCGGCACCAACGGGAAGACAACAGTCGCGACCCTGCTTTACGAGATGTTCCGTAAACTCGGTCATGAATGCGGACTGATGTCCACGATAGCAAACTACATAGGGCCAAGAAGACTGGAGACATCCAACACCACCTCGGACCCTGTAACCGTCAATTCCCTGCTCGCCGAAATGGTCGCAGCAGGATGCACGCACTGCTTCATGGAAGTCAGCTCCATCGGGGTTGACCAGCACAGGATTGACGGTCTGGAATTCCGTGCCGGCATATTCACCAACCTGACCCATGACCACCTCGACTATCACGGCACCTTCGCCGCATACCTGCGCTGCAAGCAGATGTTTTTCGACCAGCTGCCCAAGAGCGCATACGCCATAACAAACATCGACGACAGGAACGGCAGGATAATGGTGCAGAACACCAGGGCAAAAGTCCTGACTTACTCCTGCCGCAGCCTTGCAGACCACAGTTGCAGGATCATCGAGGAGACGATAGAAGGAATGCTCCTGAACATTGACGGCACTGAAGTTTGGACAATGCTGACCGGAGCTCACAATGCCTACAATCTTCTGGCGATATACACTGCAGCGACAGCGCTCGGCACGCCTTCCGATAGCGCACTGCTGGCGATTTCCGGCCTAAAGCCCGTCAAGGGCAGGCTGGAGACCATCCCCGGCCCGGGAGGAATCAATGTCGTGATAGACTATGCCCACACCCCCGATGCTCTCGAGAACGTTCTCAAGACCCTGAAGGATGTCGCTCCGGAAAAGCCGCTGTTCTGCGTTTTCGGATGCGGAGGAGACAGGGACCGGACCAAGAGGCCGGAGATGGGGGCCGTAGCGGCGAAATATGCCGACAGGATTATCCTGACTTCCGACAACAGCCGGAGCGAGAGCACAGAAGAAATAATGGCGGAGATACGCGGAGGCATTCCGGAAAAGGACCTTGCCAAGACATTGAGCATATCCGACAGACGGGAGGCTATCCGCACGGCAATCATGCTGGCAGCAGGAGGAGCGACAGTGCTGCTTGCGGGAAAAGGCCATGAAACCTACCAGATAATCGGCAGGCAGAAGAGTCATTTTGACGAAAGGGAAATAGTTGAAGAGATTTTCAAAAATTTGAAATAAATGCTTTATCACATTATAGACTGGCTTGACAGCCTCGGGGTTCACATCCCGGGCATGGGGCTCATGAACTACCTGTCGTTCAGGGCGCTGCTTGCAGCCGTCATCAGCATGCTGATAGCTTTCTTCGCCGGCAAGAAAATCATAGCCTGGCTTCAGAAAAAGCAGATCGGCGAGACCATCCGGGACCTCGGGCTCGAAGGACAGATGCAGAAAAAGGGCACCCCCACCATGGGCGGGATAATAATAATAATCTCGCTGCTGGGATCAGTGCTTCTGGTATGCCGCCTCGACAGCATATACACCATGCTTCTTGTCCTCACCACAATCTGGTGCGGCGGAATAGGCTTCGCCGATGACTACATCAAGGTTTTCAGGCACAACAAGGAAGGCATGAGCGAAAAGGGCAAGCTGGTGCTTCAGTTCGGGCTCGGCCTGGTGATAGCCCTGACCGTATGCTTCAGCCCCGAGATCCCTACAGAAAGGCTGGTGACCACCATTCCGTTCGTCAAGGCCCATGAATTCGACTATTCGTGGCTGTCTCCTTTCAACGGCCAGCTCGGAGTATATGCCTCATGGGGCATCTACATGGTAATGATCATAATAGTGATACTCGCCTGCTCCAACGGAACGAACCTTACCGACGGCATGGACGGACTGTCAGCAGGGACTTCTGCAATAGTAGGAGTCGTAATCGGTGTCATGGCGTGGCTCGGAGGAGACGCCCTTGACTCGAAGTACCTGAACATAATGTACATTCCCGGTTCCGGCGAAGTGGCCGTGTTCATGGCCGCATTTGTCGGGGCGCTCATAGGCTTCCTCTGGTACAACACTTTCCCGGCCATGGTCTTCATGGGGGACACGGGAAGCTTGACAATAGGCGGAATCATCGGCGTCAGCGCCGTGCTGATACGCAAGGAGCTGCTGCTTCCGATACTTTGCGGCATATTCCTGATGGAGACACTTTCTGTCATGATCCAGAGAACATGGTTCAAGTACACGAAGAAAAAATACGGTGAGGGGCGCAGGGTATTCCTCATGGCACCGCTGCACCACCACTACCAGAAAAAGGGAATTCCGGAATCCCGCATAGTCACACGATTCTGGATAATAGGAATAATATTGGCTATAAGCACGTTAGCATTGCTGAAAATCAGATAGGAGGTAATTCGCATGGCTAGAATGGTAATTTTGGGCGGAGGAGAAAGCGGTGTCGGATCCGCAGTTCTCGCCAAGGTAAAAGGTTTCGATGTCTTCCTTTCCGACAGCGGGAAGATCAAGCCCGAATATGCAGAGACCCTGAAGAAATGGGACATTCCTTATGAGGAAGGAGGCCATACCAGAGAGCTGGTCCTCAACGCCGACGAAGTGGTGAAGAGTCCGGGCATACCTTCCACTGCCCCCATGATTCAGGAGCTTGTCTCACAGGGCACTCACATCATATCCGAAATAGAATTCGCCGGGCGCTATGACAGCGCCAAGAAAATCTGCATCACGGGATCGAACGGCAAGACAACCACCACTTCCCTGATACACTATCTCCTGTGCGAAGCCGGTCTTAATGCCGGACTGGGCGGGAACATAGGCAAGAGTTACGCAATGCAGGTGGCGACCGAGAAGCATGACTACTACGTGCTGGAAATCAGCAGTTTCCAGCTTGACAACTGCTATGACTTCCGGCCCGACATCGCAGTGATCACAAACATAACCCCTGACCACCTCGACCGCTACGACCACGACATACAGAAATACGCCGCAGCAAAATTCAGGCTGATACGAAACCTCAGGCCGGAAGACTGCTTCATATTCGACTCGGACGACGCAATCACCATCGAGAACCTGAGCAACATCGTCCTCAAGGCGAGAATGCTGCCTTTCACCCAGGAAAAGGAGGTCACTCAGGGTGCCTTCGTGCGCGGAGACAACATGGTACTGAGATTCGGCGACGACGAAACCGAAATTTATCTCAAGGAACTGGCCCTTGGAGGAAAGCACAACCTGTACAACTCAATGGCCGCAGCCCTGGCAGCCAAGGCGACAGGCATCAGCAACGAAGTCATACGCAGGAGTCTCAAGACATTCCAGCCCATCGAGCACAGGCTTGAACCGGTACTGAGCGTCGGAGGCGTTCTCTACATCAACGATTCCAAGGCAACAAACATTGATGCTGCGTGGTATGCCCTGGAATGCCAGACGAAGCCTGTCGTATGGATAGTCGGCGGCACAGACAAAGGAAACGACTACAGCGTGCTTGAGCAGCTGGTCAGGGAAAAGGTAAAGGCCATCGTGTGCCTCGGGATTGACAATGCCAAGATACACGCGGCCTTCGAAGACATTGTAGGAAAAGCACACATCTGTGACTGCACCAGCGCCGACGAGGCCGTCAAGGCAGCAGCCACATATGCAAGTTCCGGAGACGTTGTGCTGCTCAGCCCCTGCTGCGCAAGCTTTGATCTCTTCAAGAACTACGAAGACAGAGGCAGACAGTTCAAGGAAGCCGTAAGGAGACTGTAACACGACAGATATGGCAGCCAAAAGCAAAAAATTCTCATTATGGACTTTCGCCGACCGCTTTGAAGGAGACAAGGTGGTCTGGATAATCCTGCTCATGCTCTGCCTGATCTCAATTGTATGCATGTTCTCCTCAACCTCCAGGCTGCTGACGGGAGACATGACAAGACTTGACCTCGTCAGGGAACAGGTCATTTTCGTGGCTGCCGGACTGGCAATAATAATCGGGCTCTACAACATCAGGAACATCAAGTGGTTCCGCTTCTTCAGCATGCTCGGATTCCCTCTGTCATTCCTGCTTCTGCTGATGCTGGACATACGTATCAACACCCCGGTAGTCAAGGCTCTGTACCTGAACGGGGCATACAGAATCCTTTCCGTTCCGGGAATACAGATCCATGTGTTCGAAGTTGTGAAGGTCGCGATGGTCCTGTATCTGGCATGGGCCCTGGATTCGTTCAAGAAAGGGACGCTCAAGGGAAACATGAAACCGATATGGAAAAAGGTGCTTTACATTTATGCCCCTTTCCTTGTGACTTTCGTCATGATAATTCCGGGAGGCAACTCCAGTGCGCTTTTCATCGGGGCCATAATGTTCCTTGTCATCCTTCTGGGAGGAGGGAACCTGAAGGACCTGCTGATTCTCTTCTTCGCGGGCATGCTGATTATCGGGATATGCGTCGGAATATATCATGCGTCTGACGGAAAATACATGGAGAGGATTGGCACTGCGATTTCCAGAATCAGCGAGACGCACGACTGGGAAGGCCAGTTCCTCAACAGCCGCAGGGGTTCAAAAGAATACCAGGAGGCAATTGACGCCTTGAGACAGCCGTACAGCGCAAAGATAGCCATACACGAAGGCGGGCTAATCGGCAAGGGCCCCGGGCAGAGCACACAAAGATATGTGGTTCCGGACATGTCCGAGGACTACATGTTCAGTTTCATAATCGAAGAATACGGTCTGCTTGGAGGGATTCTGGTCATCTGTCTGTATGTGTCCCTGCTTGCAAGGGGATCCATAATAGTAAGGAACTGCGGCAATGACCTGTATGCCAAGCTCAGCGTTGCAGGGCTGTGCCTGCTGATCAGCGGACAGGCATTCCTGCACATGTTCGTGAATGCCGACATAGGGCCCATGACCGGCCAGACACTGCCGATGATAAGCCACGGCGCAAGCGCTTTCCTGTGCTTCAGCGTGGCATTCGGCGTGATACTCTCATTCAGCCGCATAGCGGCCAAAAGGATAGAAAAGGAAACACGCGAGGCACAGCCGCTGATGGACTCCAGAGAAGAAATCAGCGCCACCCTCGATGACCTTGATGCATTTGAATCCGGAAAAATGGACAATGACGATGAAATACAGAAAATTACGGGCGATAATTAGCGGCGGCGGCACCGGCGGGCACATTTTCCCGGCCGTCTCCATAGCGGACAAACTGCGGGAACTCAATCCGGAAACCGAGATACTCTTCGTCGGAGCGGAGGGCAGGATGGAAATGGAGAAAGTTCCGGCCGCCGGCTACAGGATTGTAGGACTTCCCATTGCAGGGCTTCAGCGCAAACTCAGCCTGCACAACATCGTGAACAACATCAAGCTGCCTTTCAAACTGGCCGAAAGCCAGAAAAGGGCGGCAACCATCATCGAGGAATTCAACCCGGATGTTGCAATCGGCGTCGGAGGATATGCAAGCGCGCCCATGCTCAGGGAAGCGGCCAAGCTGCACATACCCACACTGATCCAGGAGCAGAACAGCTATGCAGGACTGACGAACAAGATGCTCTCCAAAAAAGTGGACAGCATCTGTGTGGCCTACGAGGGCATGGAGAGATTCTTCCCCGCCGAAAAGATAAAGCTCACCGGGAATCCGATACGCAAGGACATCCACCCCTACTCTGCTGAGGAGCGCGAAGAGGGCCTGGCGTTCTATGGCTTCAGCAGTTCCCGCCGACACATCTGCGTAATAGGCGGGAGCCTCGGGAGCGGCACACTCAACTCGGCGATGAAAAAATGGATAAGCGAAGGCTGCCCGGGCGGAGATGACGTGGAGGTGCTGTGGCAATGCGGACGCTACTACAAAAAAGGCATAGACGAATTCATGAACGGGCGCAGCCTGCCCAACATTCGCTATACAGATTTCATAGCCAGGATGGACCTTGCCTACGCGATGTCCGACGTGCTGATCAGCCGGTCCGGGGCATCTTCAATCTCTGAAATCTGCGCTGCGGGAAAGGCCGCAGTGTTCGTGCCGTCTCCAAATGTCGCCGAAGACCACCAGACACACAATGCCATGGCGCTCGTCAGCAGAGGAGCAGCCATGATGGTCAGAGACGACGAGGCAGAAGAAAAACTGCTCAAGACCGCAACCGGACTCGTCCATGACAATGCAAGAATTGCAGAAATAGAAAAGAACGCCGCTTCCATGGCCCTTCCGGACGCGGCAAGCACAATTGCGGATGAAATTTACAGAATAGCAAAATGAAATATCAGAACATATACTTTATTGGAATCGGAGGCATCGGGATGAGTGCAATCGCGAGATTCTGCAAATTCAAGGGATGCAGAGTCTCCGGATATGACCGCACTCCATCCGACCTGACACATGCCCTCGAGACTGAAGGAATACAGGTGCACTATACAGATGACTGCAGCATGATTCCGGCCGACGCCGAAAACACCCTGGTGATATATACTCCGGCTGTCCCCGAAGACTTCGGAGAACTCAAATACGCGAGAGAACATGGCTACAATGTGATCAAGCGTTCGAAAATGCTCGGGGAGCTCACACGCGGAGAGACCTGCCTGGCAGTCGCCGGCACACACGGAAAGACGACGACATCCACGATGATTGCACACATCATCACGGAAGGAGGTCCCGGATGCTCCGCCTTTCTCGGAGGCATATCGAAGAACTACGGGACCAACATGCTGGTCAGCGATACCCCCGTCGTGGTTGCCGAAGCGGACGAATTCGACCGCTCTTTCCTGCAGTTGCACCCGGCCACCGCTGTCATCACCGCCATGGACGCCGACCACCTGGACATTTACGGGGACCTTGCCCATGTTCAGCAGGCTTTCAGGGAGTTTGCCTCGCAGGTAAGTGAGACCCTGATCCTGAAATATGGTCTGCCCATCGCGTCGAGGGACGTGCAGGCAAAGATCTTCACCTACCATTTCGACAATCATGCGGCCGACTTTCATTCTGCAAACCTAAGGCTTGACCAAACCGGCCACTACATCTATGACCTGGTATACCCCGGAGGGACACTTAGCGACATCCGTGTCGGAGCAATCGGCTGGGTCAATGTGGAGAACAGCATCGCCGCTGCAGCCGTATGCCTTTGCCGAGGGATGGATGCCCAGAAGGTAAGACATGCAATTTCCACATTCGAAGGTGTCCGCAGGAGACTTGACGTGCACGTGAACCGGCCGGGACTCTGCTACAAGATCGGAAGTGCACATCACCCTGCAGAACTTCGGAGTGCAATCACCTCAGTGCGCCAGATCTTTCCCGGAAGGAAGATAACGGGAATTTTCCAGCCGCACCTCTATACCCGCACCAGGGACTTTGCGCCGGAATTCGCGGACTCCCTGAGCCTGCTGGACAAGCTGATCCTGCTCGACATATATCCGGCACGCGAGGAACCTGTCGAAGGAGTGACATCAGAGATCATATTCAGGGACGTCACCTGTCCTGAAAAGGTGATGATCACCAAGAATGAACTTATGGACTGCCTCTCACACGAACCGGTTGACGTGCTCATGACCCTTGGAGCGGGTGACATAGACCGTTTCGTGCCTGAAATAACCCGAATGCTAGAAAGCAGGAAAGAGTCATGAAAAAGAGTGTCCGATATACGGTTTCATCAGTGCTCGCCCTGCTGTTCTGCATAGGCATCTCCCTGTTGCTCGGTGCAACGAGGAGAGAAAAGGCCATGCTTGCATGCGAACACGTTGAGGTGGAATTCAAGGACAGTCTCAAGTTCGTGACCGAAAAGGAAATCAAAAGCTGGCTCTCCCGCAACTACGGAGTCTGTACGGGACAGCGGCTCGACAGCCTGAACTTGGGCAGGATAGAGGAACTCCTGCTCAGCCGTGGCCCGATTGTAGGCTGCGAGGCCTGGACTGACTACGAAGGAGTCCTGCACATTGAAATACGGCAGCGCCAACCGGTAATCCGCTTCAGTTACGACGGGGACAAAGGCTATTATGTCGACAAGGACGGGTATATTTTCCCCCTGCACCGCGACTACACCGCAGACGTCATGGTCATCGAAGGAGACATTCCCGTGCGACCTGCAGCCGGATACAGCGGACTGCCGGCGTCCGACCGGGACCGACAGTGGATTGACGGAATGCTCGGATTCGAGAAGGCAATAGGCAGGTCCCGCACATGGAAAGGACTCATAAGCCGGACAATGATAAGGGACAACGGCGACATTGCCCTGACCCTTGGTTCCGGTGACGAGACATACATCATAGGGGATCCCGGAAGACTTGACGAAAAGCTTTCGGGAATAGCGGTATACCAGAAGGAAATCAAGCCGGAAGCCGGCGAAAATCATTATAAAGTCGTCAATCTGAAATATAAAAACCAAATAATATGCAGGCAGAAAGATACATAGCAGCGGCGGACATAGGGACATCCAAAATCGCCCTCAGTGTCGCCAAGGTGGACGGAGACGACGTCCAGGTCATCTACTACAAGGAAGTGCCCTCAGAAGGCGTCCAGTACAGCAGCGTATATAATCCAAAGAAGGCGTCGGAGCCGCTCAAGTCAGCAATAGCGGAAGCGGAGAAGGAACTCAACATCAAGATCCTGCAGCTGGTGGTCGGGATGCCGCGGTACAGTGTCCGTCAGGAAACGGCCAGTGCGGTGATGAAGCGCAGCGATCCCGACTCATGCATCACAAGGGAAGAGATCAACACGCTCAAGAGCATAGCAATAGATTCATATCCTCTTGATGACCAGGCCAAGGAAGAGATTTACGGAGCTGTCGCCCAATCCTTCTCGGCGGATGAGGATCTGGTATGCGCATGCGAGAACGACGTGATCGGAGTCCCAGCCGAAAGCATTGAGGGACACTTCAAGATCTTCATCGGCCAGAAGAAAGCCGTCAACAACATCGACTTCATGCTCAACATGATAGGGGTGGCACCTGCCCGCAAGATATTTACCCCCAATGCTGTTGCCCAGGCAGTACTCAGCGATGCCGAAAAGGAAAACGGCGTTGCCCTGGTGGAGATAGGAGCCGGAGCGACATCGGTCACCATTTACAAGGGAAGACTGCTGCGGCACTACTCTTCAATCCCGTTCGGCGGAAAGAACATCACCTCTGACATCAGATATGAATGCGGATTCACGGAATCCCTTGCCGAGAACGTGAAACTCGCATTCGGGGCATGCCTTCCGGACAAGCTGCAGAATCTTGGCGACAAGATAATCCAGATAAACGATGAGGAAAGCGGTTCATACGAGCAACTCCCGGTCAAATACCTTTCCGAAATCATCACCTGCCGCGCCAAGGAGATCCTCGAGGCTGTGCTTTACCAGATTCAGGAAAGCGGATACGCCGACAGACTCCGCAACGGCATAGTGCTCACCGGAGGAGGGGCGGCTCTGGTCAATCTCCCGCACATGCTCAAAGAGATGTCTGGATACACGGTTAGAGTGGGATATCCGAGGACCCAGGTCTTCAGTTCCGGCGGCTGCCCCGGAGCATCCGAAACTTCAGCGGCTGCCTCCATAGGCATGATACTCGAGGCCCGCAGGGACAACCACCTCAACTGCATAGAGGAGACCGACGGCAGCAAGGAGCCTGTCGTGGAAGAAACGGCAAGCGAAGGCAAACTGTTTGACGTGGACGAGGTAATCAATCCCGAAGACGTCAAGAAAGTCCAGAAGACCGGCGAGGGCAACGAACACAAGCCCAGAATCACCTGGACCACAAAGCTCCGGAAAAAAATCAGCAACAGCCTGGAAGGAGCCTTTGACAGCACAGTAGGAAATTTGTTTGATTCAATGGAGTAACAGACTATGGCAGAAGACAATACAATGGACCGGATGTTGGATTCGATAACACCGGTGAACTGGGCCGCTTCCGACGAGATAATCAAGGTTCTCGGTGTCGGAGGAGGAGGCTGCAATGCAGTCAACTACATGTTCAGCAAGGGCATAAAGGGCTGCAGTTTCGTGGTGTGCAACACTGACTCTCAGGCCCTCAAATGCAGTCCCGTTCCCACACAGATCCAGATGGGCCGCGGGCTGGGAGCCGGGACCAACCCGATCAACGGCCGCAACGCCGCAATCGAAAGCCAGGACCAGATAGAAAAGATCGTGCTGGACACCAACACCAAGATGCTGTTCATCACGGCCGGCATGGGAGGAGGCACAGGTACCGGAGCTGCCCCCGTGATTGCCAAGATGGCAAAGGAAAAAGGCATACTGACCGTTGCGGTGGTAACACTCCCCTTCCTCAATGAGGGCAACGATTCCCTGTCCCGCGCCATTGACGGAATACACGAGCTGGAGAAGAACGTCGACAGCCTGCTGCTCATAAACAACGAGAAGCTGCACGAATATTACGGCAACCAGCTGATCCAGGACGCCTTCCCCAAGGCCAACGAGGTCCTGGCGACGGCAGTGCGCGGCATAATCGAAATCATAAAGAAACCGGGATACATCAACGTGGACTTCAAGGATGTCGAAGCGATGATGCGCAACAGCGGAATGGCCCTTATGGGCAGCGGCGAAGGCAGCGGCCCGAACCGTATCGAAGATGCCGTGAAGGCTGCCTTTGAATCCCCTCTGCTCAACGACTTCGACCTCAAGTCAGCCAAGAAGGTACTGATCAACATAACCTGCGGCCACAACGAAAAAGGCCTCACCATGGATGACCTGAAGGAAATCAACCAGAAGATTGACGAATATACCGACAAGGCGAACAATTTCAAGCGCGGCCTTATCTGGGACGACGACCCCGGAATCGGTGATACCATAAGGATCACCTCTATCGTCACCGGGCTCCGCTTCTCCGACGTGATCGGACCAGCCCGTGACATAGGCAACTACATAATGATCAACCGCAACTTCGTGTACGACAAGACGGAGGCCGCCCGCGGCGACGGCATTTCCCTCTATGAGGATGTCGGTTCGCAGCAGATCGGATACAACACGAAGAGCAACGTACGCTCGTTCAGCTTCGATCCGGAAGAGAAGCCCTGCCTGGCAGTAGGCCCCGGAGAAAGCATTTCAGATCTCGAGAACATACCGGCCATCCGCAGGACTAAGTGAACGGCACAAGAGGCCATAACTTCCGCCGCTGGTACACTTGTTTGAAAATTTCTGTATTTTTGCCGGACTTGGATTCATTGACATGAGAAGGACAAGAGTAAGATTCGCACCGTCACCGACGGGACCGCTTCATATCGGCGGAGTACGTACCGCCCTTTACAACTACCTCTACGCCAAACAGCATGGAGGAGACTTCATCCTGAGAATCGAGGACACCGATTCAAACCGCTTCGTTCCCGGAGCGGAGCAATATATAATCGAAGCCCTCAACTGGTGCGGGATTATCCCGGACGAGGGTGTCGACGAGCAGGGCCACATAGTGGAGACAGCCTCTCCGAAACATCCGCATGCGCCCTACCGGCAAAGCCAGAGACGCAGCATCTACCGCAAGTATGCCGAACAGCTCGTGGCTTCCGGAAACGCATACTATGCCTTTGATTCCGCCGATGACCTTGAGCTTATGCGGTCAAGGGTGGAGAATGCGGGAGGCACCTTCATCTACAACTACAGCACACGCGGGAAGATGAGCAATTCGCTGACTCTCGACGAGCAGACCACAAAGAAGATGCTCGCGGAACGTGACGACTGGACTATCAGGTTCAAGATGCCCGAAGACCGCACGGTCAAGATGGAGGACCTTATACGCGGACACATTGAGGTAAACACCTCGACACTCGACGACAAGGTTCTGTGGAAACGCGCCGACGAACTTCCCACATATCACCTCGCCAACATAGTCGATGACCATCTTATGGAAATCACTGAGGTGATACGCGGAGAGGAGTGGCTTCCTTCCCTGCCGCTGCACTGGCTGCTGTACGAAGCCTTCGGGTGGACAGACACAATGCCACGCTTCGCACATCTTCCGCTGCTGCTCAAGCCTGTCGGGAACGGAAAGCTCAGCAAGAGGGACGGGGACAAGATGGGATTCCCGGTATTCCCGCTGGAATGGACATCAGCCGACGGAGAAAAGAGCCACGGCTACAGGGAAGACGGATATTTCCCCGACGCTTTCATCAACATGCTCGCGATGCTCGGATGGAATCCCGGAACAGAGCAGGAGATTTTCTCGATGAAGGAACTCATTGAGGCTTTCTCTCTTGAGAAAGTAGGAAAGTCAGGGGCAAAGTTCAACCCCGAGAAAGCCCGCTGGTACAACAGGGAATACCTTCGGATGCGCTCCAACTCCGAACTTGCGGAGCTGTTCATGCCCATTCTTGAGAAAAAAGGCATCAAGGCAGAGCCGATGTTTGTCGAGAACGTCGTTGGACTGGTCAAGGAGAGAGCCACCTTCGTGTCAGACTTCTGGACGATAGCGTCCTGTCTCTTCGTTGCACCCGAAGACTATTCCAAGTACGGAATCAAGGCCGGGGCGGCATCGGAGAAGCCGGCAGACCCGAACCGTCCTGCCGATCCCAGGGCCAAGGTATACGATGATGCAGCCACGGCTCCCTTCCTCGCGAAAGATGTGGACAAATTCTGGAAGGAAGAATACAGGGATGCCGCAAAAGACGCACTCGAGCATTGTGAGGCAGACGGCATCGAAGAATACATCAGAAGCAAGGGTCTCCCTCTCGGGAAGGTGATGAACTGCCTGAGGCTCGCGCTGACAGGCGCGTCAAGCGGCCTGGGGATAGCCGACATCGTTACCTTCATCGGCAAACAGGAGGCACTTGACAGGCTGGAATTTGCAGCAGAAAGGCTCGGAAAATGAAATTTCCGATCTATGATTGCCAAATTGCCGCTGTTGGCACAGATTTGGCATTGTCAATTTTCGAATAGTTTTTTCATAGGTTTAATTTTAGGTTAGAATTGCCGTTACGACCCGATGGGATATCGGGTCGTAATTTTTTTATTCCTTCACCCCTGCACCGAACATGGAAAGGGCCTCCTCAAGACTCAGGGCCTCCTCAATGCCGAAGCCTCCGTTGCGCGTGCGCCGCAGGCTGCTCAGGAAGGCTCCGCTTCCGAGCGCCTCGCCGAGATCCCTTGCAAGTGAGCGGATATATGTTCCCTTGCTGCAGGAAACCCTCAACATGGCTGTCGGAAGGGATATCCCGCTGACATCCGCCACCTTGATTTTCCTGTCCTGGGAATCAAATTCCGGAACGATTGCCGAAAGCAGCTGCGACTCCGCCCAGGACAACAGTTCCAGATCGTAAATGTTGATCAGGGATGCCCTTATCACGCCTTCAGCATCGGCCTTCTTGCCCTCCCGGTAAAGCCGGCGGGCCATCTCGTAAGCCCGGACACCATCAACCGACTTGGCACTGAAGAGAGGGGCGACCTGATATTGCTCCCCGACAAAAGAAGGAAGAATTTTCCGCAGCGAAGACTCGGACACGCCTTCAAGCGGCAACCCGCCCTGAACCTCTTTCTCAAGGTCATACGAGGCAGTGACGGCGCCGAAACTGACACCGGCGACATATTCTTTTGCGGAAGCCTGGAGTTCTTCGGCCCTGCGTGTAGCCGGCCCGATGCAGACCAGCAGAATACCGGTGGCAAGCGGGTCCAGCGTTCCGGCATGGCCCACCTTGAGATTCTTCTTCCCGAAATGCCTTTTTGCCGCGAACTTGATCTTTCGGACAAGATCCGCCGAAGTCCAGCGCCAAGGTTTGTCTACAGGAAGAATGATTCCTTCGGGATAATCCGCTATGTCAGTGGAGAGCAATCTTGTCAATTCTGCGCTGATGCCGTCCTCCGGCAAATTTGGTTTCCATCCATGCCCTGACCATCATGACGGCCATGCGGTACGACACGAAGCGTGCCGGCATGACCAGTACATTCGCGTCGTTGTGTTCCTTCGTCAGCCTTGCGACCTCGACATTCCATGCAAGGCAGGCCCTGACGGAAGGATGGCGGTTCAATGTCATCACCATTCCGTTCCCTGTACCGCACAATGCTATTCCCGCATCGACCTCTCCCTTGTCAAGAGCCGCACCGAGCAGATGGGCATAGTCAGGATAATCACAACTTTCGGGAGAATCAGTACCGAAATTCACGACCTCGTGCCCCTTGCCCAGCAAGTAGGCTATAAGCCTGGTCTTGTACTCAAGGCCGGCATGGTCACTGCAAATTCCTATCTTCATAACAAAAAATCATTTTAGTCTTTCCATTTCGAGCGAAGCCCAGATGAACGGTCCCACGCCCTTTGAATCATTGGGCCGCACGGGCTCGCTCAGATAATAGGCATAATCGCCCATGCGGTTGTCAGACCCGCCAAGTCCCCCGACGGCACAGCACTTCTCCAGGCTTATCCTCCCCTGCTCATCGGTGGAAATGAACTCATCGACTACATCCTGATAGACCTGTTTTGCATACGGAAGCAGATCCGCATCAAGATATCCCAAGCGAACGCCCTTGAGAAAAACATAGCTGAACATCGTGGAGCAGGTCGCTTCAAGATAGTTCCCCTCACGTCCAGGCTGGTCAAGCACCTGATACCACACTCCGCTCTCAGGGTCAGCCCATTTCGGAAGCTCGGCGCATATTTCCCTGAGTTTGCCCACCAGGACCGTGCGTCCTTCAAAATCTTCCGGGAGCCAGTCCAGCACATCGACGATGGCCATGCAGTACCAGCCAAGAGCACGCCCCCAGCAATGCTGGGACTGACCGGTCTGAGGATCACACCAGAACATGCTGCGGGATTCATCCCATGCATGGCGGTACAATTTCGTCACAGGATCATAAGTGTGCTCGGCAGCCACGACAAATTCGTTGACAATCTCCCTGTAGGCCTCGAGCTGCTCCTCGCCCTCAAGATAGCGCGAGGCATACTCTGCATAAAACGGGGTGGCCATGTACACGCCGTCGAGCCATACCTGGTGAGGATATATCTGCTTGTGCCAGAACGCGCCTTCGGAAGTCCTGGGCTGACCGTCTATCTGCGTCTTGAGCAGTTCAGCCGCCTTGCGGTACTTCTCGTTGCCGGTCTTGTCGTAGAAATAGAACAGCGATCTTCCAGGGCAAATCAGATCGACGTTGTACTTGTCGACAGAATATGTCTTTATCGTCCCGTCATCATTCACGGCAGCATCGTACCACGCTTCCACGTAGTCATATATGTCCTGTCCGCCGTATGTCTCGTAGACGTCGAGAAAAGCCTTGAGCTCCAGACCCGGAGTGTAACTCCACTTGAGTTTCCCCTCAGCATAGTCAAGCCAGGTGGCATCGGGGCAACGGGACATCTGGGACTCCACCATCCTTACCGACATCGGGACAGGTTTCTTCTCAGCACAGGAGACCAGGGCAGCAACTGCTGCAATTGCGAGGACCAGCTTCTTCATGATTCTACTAAATGTTGGTGAAATTCCTTACTTTCCATGTTCTCACCGGCTCACCCTCCTCCGGATAGCATTTCACGTTCTCGAGGGTGATGTCCTGCGAGTTCCGGATGTCTATGCCTGTCTCCGCCGTGATTGTGCAGTTCTTTATGTTGACGTTCGTCACGGGCATTTCAGGCAACCCGTTGAACAGCATTGCCCTCTTCGCCCCGTTGCAGTAGATGTCCGAAATGTAGATGTCCCTGAACTCGGGAGTCGTCTCGTCAACGGGAATCCCGACCGCCTTTTCGGAAGCGGCCTCGTCTCCTGCTGACTCTGTAGCAGCCTTGCCGCCGTAGAACAGGTCAAACAGCACAGCATCCGCAATGATGTCCTTCATGTAGATGTCGCTGATGTAGATGTTCTTCACGACTCCTCCCCTGCCGCGGGTGCTCTTGAAGCGCAGTCCGACGTCGGTTCCCAGGAACCTGCAGTTGGATACCTTGACGTTCTCCACTCCGCCGCTCATCTCGCTTCCAACGGTAAATCCGCCGTGGCCGTGGTACACTGTGCAGTTGTCGATGATAAGGTTCCTGCACGGCCTGCCGCGGCGCCTGCCGTCCTCGTCCTTTCCGGACTTGACGCATATTCCGTCATCCCCCGCGTCAAAGGTCGAATTCACGACGAGCACATTTTCGCAGCTGTCAATGTCAATGCCGTCGCCGTTCTGCGACCAGTAGGGGTTGCGTATGTTGACCTTGTTGACAATCACGTTGCGGCACATCAGGGGATGGACGTTCCAGCACGGTGAATTCTGGAAAGTGCATCCTTCGAGAAGCACGTTCTCACAATTCCTCAGTGACACGAGGTTGGGGCGCAGGAAACTCTTTATCTCGTTCCACTCGGCCTCGCTCAGATTTCCCTTGGGCACATTCATCTCGCTGATTCTCGTTCCCTTCACGAACCCCTCGTCAGGATACCAAAGCCTGTTGTCGACAACGACGCCGCCGGAGGCCACGAGCTTTGTCCACTCGCTTGCCGTCAGCTTGTCGCGCTTGACCATTCTCCAGGCCTCCCCGCTGCCGTCAATGACACCGGAACCTGTAATGGAGATGTTCTTTGCACCATCAGCATGAATCGGGGACTCGCACCTTCTGGTGTCGAGGCCCTCAAAAACCGTTTCGACTATGGGATAGAGATTGCGGTCTGGGTCAAAAATTATTATCGCATTGGCCGTCACGTTCAGATCGCAGTTGCTCAGAAGCTCAATCGGCCCCGTGAGCCATATTCCCGACGGGACAACCAGATGCCCGCCGCCCTCGGCGCTGAGATGCTCCATCGCGGTCCTGAAGGCATCCGTATTAAGCGTGACACCGTCGCCCACACCGCCGAAATCCGCCACGCTCACGCTGTAGTCCGGTATGGCAGGCCTTTCCACCTTAGGCATTTCAAACGGAAGGTTTTCGTACAGGCTGTCAAATTCTCCCTTGTCCGTGGACCGGCAGGATTGCAGTGCAATGGCTGCAAGCGCCACCGACGCGACCGTGATCAGCATATGTTTCATTTTGATAGAATATATTGGTTGCAGTTGACAAATTTAGCCATTTTTCTCTGATTATTATATTTTTCATTCATGCCAAAAATTGCTAAATTTGCAGGCTGGATGAACTATTGTATTTGGACCCTTTAATTTCTAATATCTTATGACCAATCTTTTTTCACTTGAAGGCAAGAACGCCTGGATTACAGGCGCTTCCTACGGCATCGGATTCAACATTGCAAAGGCATTCGCCGCTGCCGGAATCAAGACAATCGTATTCAACGACATCAACGAGGACCTCGTCAAGAGAGGACTCGACAGCTACAAGGAAGCAGGAATCTCCAATGTAAAGGGATATGTCTGCGACGTTACAAAGGAAGATGACGTCAAGGCTCTCGTGGAGAGAATCCACAAGGAGGTCGGCAACATCGACATTCTCGTGAACAACGCCGGAATCATCAAGCGCATCCCCATGCATGAAATGACACGCGCACAGTTCCAGCAGGTAATCGACATTGACCTTGTCGGACCTTTCATCGTTTCATCCGCAGTCCTGCCCGAAATGATGGAGCGCCACGAGGGAAAGATCATCAACATGTGCTCAATGATGTCCGAACTCGGACGCGAGACCGTTTCAGCCTACGCTGCAGCCAAGGGAGGACTCAAGATGCTCACCCGCAACATCTGCGCTGAATACGCATCATACGGCATCAACTGCAACGCCATAGGACCCGGCTACATCGCAACTCCCCAGACTGCTCCCCTGCGCGAGATCCAGCCTGACGGAAGCCGTCATCCTTTCGACCAGTTCATCGTCAGCCGCACTCCTGCCGGACGCTGGCTTGATCCTTCCGAACTCGGCGGCCCTGCAGTGTTCCTCGCTTCACACGCATCAGATGCAGTGAACGGACACGTGCTTTATGTTGACGGCGGTATCCTCGCCTACATCGGCAAGCAGCCCAAATAGTTTCCGGTCATGAAAATCAACTGCGAAGTACGCCAGGCATCAAGCAACCTGGACGCAAAACATTACGACACCGCCCGCATCCGCCAGGAATACCTGGTTGAGAAGGTGATGGCCCCCGACGAGATCAACATGGTATACTCCATGTTTGACCGCATCATTGCCGGAGGCGCAGTTCCCGTAAAGGAAGAGCTGCTGCTCAGCGCTCCCGACATCCTTCGCGCCGAATGGTTCACCCAGCGCCGCGAACTCGGAATCATCAATGTAGGCGGATCCGGCAGCGTACTTGTAGGCGACGAGGAATATCACCTCGACTACAAGGAGGCCCTCTATGTTGGACGCGGCAACCGCCACGTGACCTTCAGGAGCGACTCTGCCGACAAGCCTGCACACTTCTATTTCTGCTCAGCCACCGCACACCGCGAGACCGGGGTCAAGAAGGTGACCAAGAAGGACGCTGTCGTCATGAACCTCGGCTCGCTCGAGGAGTCAAACGAGCGCACCATCAACCGCCTTCTCGTCAAGGAAGTAGTGCCCAGCTGCCAGCTCCAGATGGGAATGACCGAGCTCAAGCCGGGCAGCACCTGGAACACCATGCCGGCACACACCCACAACCGCAGGATGGAAGTATATTTCTACTTCGAACTTCCCGAGGATGCTGCTGTCTGCCACTTCATGGGAGAGCCCCAGGAGACACGCCACATCTGGATGCACAACGAGCAGGCAGTCATCTCGCCGCAGTGGAGCATACACTCCGCCTGCGCAACCCGCAACTACACCTTCATCTGGGGCATGTGCGGAGAGAACGATGACTACAACGACATGGACGGGTGCGAAACAAAAGACCTCAGGTAATGAAAAAGTCCATAGTCATTGCAGCCGCCCTGCTGGCACTCACCGCCTGCGCTCCCAAGACTGAGGAGCAGAAGGTGATGGCCCGTGCGGTGCCCGAACGCGCCGATGATTTCGTGTTCGAGAACAACCTGATTGCAGGCCGCATCTACGGAAAGGCCCTGGAAGGAAATCCTACGGCTCCAGGCATTGACATCTGGGCCAAGATGCCCGGAAAACTCGTTGCAGACGAGTGGTACGCAGCCGCCCAGCAGGATCCCAACTACTACCACCACAACCATGGTGAAGGAAAGGACTGCTACAAGGTTGCCGTGAGCCTCGGAGGTGGAGCATCAGTTCCCGTTGTCGACGGGCAGCTCTGCTACCCTGCAACGAACTGGCGCTCATACGAGATCCTGAAGCAGACACCGGACACTGTCATTTTCGTGCTGAGCTATCCCGAATGGAAAGCCGGCGACGTCAGCGTTTCGCTTGACAAGAAAATCACAGTCACGGCTGACAGCCATTTCTGCAAGGTGGAGGACAGCTACAGTTTCAGCGGGGCAGACAGCCTCACCGTTGCTGCCGGAATCTTCCGCCATCCCGAACAGGAGACAATCGAGCAGGAGGACAAGGCAGGTGACCGCTACGCAATTTGGGAGCATGCCTCAGACCAGAGCATCGAGCCGGAAGACGGAATGCTCGGCGTCGCAGTCTACGCTCCCGGAAGCAGCGTCAGCATAACCGGGGACGGGACCCACGGACTCTGCTCACGCAGCATAAAGCCAGGTGAGACCTTCACCTATTGGTTCGGCTCATGCTGGTCAAAGGCCGACATCAAGACAGCCGAAGACTGGTTTGCACTGGTCGACAGCCTGAAATAATTCCGGCAACGACCGAAAAAGATACGCAGGCCAGCGGGAACCGGTTTCCCGCTGGCCTGTTTTATTATGATTGTCACAGGCCTTCTTGCAACATTAAACGAACAAAATCAGTATATTTGTATGATTGGCCACTGACGCAATCGACAATACCGCTGACAAGATGAAATTCATTTGCCTTATCGTTTCGCTGCTCTTGCTTGTTCCGGCCAACGCGAGACAGCGCTACAGCAATCCGATATTGTACTCGGACTACTCAGATCCGGACGTGATCAGAGTCGGCGACGACTACTGGATGACGGCATCTTCGTTCACCTGCTGGCCGGGACTGCAGATTCTGCATTCGACAAATCTCGTTGACTGGGAAATAGTCAATGCCGCAGTGCCTGAATATGGACCGGCCCAGGAATACGACAAACCGTCGCACGGCAACGGAATCTGGGCTCCATGCATTCGCTGGCATGACGGAAAATTCTGGATTTTCTGGGGAGACCCCGACCAGGGGATCTTCCAAATCAGCACGTCCGACCCATGCGGCGAATGGAGCAAGCCTCATCTTGTCCTCGAGGGCAAGGGACTGATTGATCCGAGCCCTCTCTGGGATGACGACGGCAGAGTTTACCTGGTACACGGCTGGGCCGGATCGCGAGCAGGTTTCAAGAGCGTTCTCAGCGTGTGCGAGCTCGACAAGGACTGCACCAGGGTCGTCGGCAGCCAGGTCCTTGTATTCGACGGGAAGAAACACGGCAACGAAACCGTCGAGGGACCCAAATTCTACAAACGCAACGGATGGTACTACATATTCGCCCCTTCAGGCGGAGTCAAGGAAGGCTGGCAGCTTGTACTGCGCTCAAGAAACGTGTACGGCCCGTATGAATGGCGGAATGTCCTTCACCAGGGCAATACGGACATACACGGTCCCCACCAGGGCGGATGGGTAAGCGACATTGAGGGGAACGACTGGTTCCTGCATTTCGAGGACAGGTATGCATGGGGCCGTGTATGCCACCTGCAGCCGATGACATGGCTTGAAGACGACTGGTGCATAATAGGAAAGGACATCAATGATGACGGGATAGGAGAGCCGGTCGAGAGCTGGGAAATGCCGGCCGTTTCTCCCGATGCACAGATGCTGGGCGGAGTTCCGGCCATGGCAACAACAACGGATTTCACAGGAACATCTGTTCCTCTCAACTGGCAGTGGGAAGCCAATCCCAAATTCTGGTGGTTCATGACCAATCCGGAACTTGGTTGCCTGAGGCTCAACTGCATAAAAAACCCCGACGGATGGAGAAATCTCCGTGACACCCCGAACATTCTCGCTCAGAAGATCGTCGGCCCGAGCATGGAATTCACGACCAGACTCGTGTTCCGTCCATCCTACCCCGGAGACAGGGCCGGGGTCATCGTGACCGGACGCGACTACAGCACAATCGAACTCTGCTATGACGGGGAGAATGTCAGCCTTGAGCGCCGTGAGTGCCTGGACGCCGGGAACGGGACTCCTGAAACTGTCCAGGAATCAGTGGTGCTGGGCACCAGCCAGGGAAACGGAAAGCCGGAATACACGTCCATCTTCGTGAGGGTAAAAATCAAAGACGGAGGCCTGTGCACCTTCTCATGGAGTACTGACGGACGCAGGTTCAAGGATTTAGGACCCGAATTCAAGGCCCGCGAGGGAGAATGGATCGGAGCCAAGACAGGATATTTTGCCACCGCAGAAATACAAAAGAACGACGGCGGCTCAGTAGAAGTTTATTGACAACCATAAATAACACAACCATTATGTCATTCATCAATGAAGATTTCATGCTGTCCTGCGAAACTGCCAGGCAGCTGTATCACAATCACGCGGAAAAGATGCCGATCATCGACTACCACTGCCACCTTGTGCCGCAGCAGATAGCCGAGAACATACAGTTCCGCGACATAACCCAGCTCTGGCTTGTAGACGGACACTACGGCGACCACTACAAGTGGAGAGCAATGAGGGCCAACGGAGTTTCAGAGGATTATCTGACCGGAGGCAAGCACACAGCATGGGAGACTTTCGAGAAGTGGGCGGAAACAGTTCCCTACACCATGCGCAACCCTCTCTACCACTGGACACACCTCGAACTCAAGAGAGTGTTCGGAATCGACAAGCTGCTGAGCCCCAAGACAGCAAGGGAGATATTCGAGGAATGCAACGCAAAACTGGCCACCGAAGAATTCCGCGGACAAGCCCTTATCCGCAGGTTCAATGTCGACACAGTATGCACAACAGACGATCCTGCCGATGACCTTCGCTGGCACAAGATGATTGCGGAGCATCCTTTCGGGACCCGGGTGATACCTGCTTGGAGACCCGACAAGGCCATGGCAATCGACGATCCCGCCTCATACAACGAGTATCTGAAGAAGCTCGGAGAGGCAGCCGGCATCGAAATCCGCAGCTATGCTGACCTCTGCGAGGCTCTCAAGAGGCGCCACGAATACTTCGAGTCAATGGGCAGCAAGCTCTCAGACCACGGCCTGGAGAACTTCTATGCCGAAGACTACACCGAATCCGAGATCGAAAGCATCTTCAAGGGAGTGCTCGAGGGAAGGAAGCCCGAACCCAAGGAGCTCAACAAGTTCCGCAGCGCCTTCCTGTACGACCAGGCAATCATGGATGCCGAAGCAGGCTGGACACAGCAGTTCCACGTTGGAGCCATCCGCAACAACAACTCCCGCATGTTCAAACTTGTCGGCCCTGACACCGGATATGACGCAATCCACGATCAGGAAATCGCAGCTGCGGGAAACAAGTTCCTTGACAGGCTCGCATCGCAGAACAAGCTCGCCAAGACCATTCTCTACTGCCTCAATCCAAAGGACAACGAGGTAATGATGACAATGGCCTACAACTTCAACGACGGCACCGTTCCCGGAAAGATGCAGTTCGGTTCAGGCTGGTGGTTCCTTGACCAGGAAGTCGGAATGCGCCGGCAGATGGACGCGCTTTCAGTCCTCGGGCTCTTCAGCCGCTTCGTCGGAATGCTCACCGACTCCCGCAGCTTCATCAGCTATCCCCGCCACGAATATTTCCGCCGCATCCTCTGCGACGTGATCGGATCCGATGTCGAGAAGGGCAAGCTTCCCGCTTCCGAGATGGACATCCTCGGCCGCATGGTGGAGGACATCTCATGCAACAACGCAAAGAACTACTTCAATTTCTGAGACATGGCACTTGACAACAACCACAATTACGCCAGGGCGCTTGAGTACATCAGGACAACAGACCTGAATTCACTCGAGCCCGGCAAGCACCTGATTGACGGCGACAATCTCTTCGTCAACATTGTGGACTCACAGATGAAGACTCCCGAACAGGCAAGGCTGGAAGTGCATGACAAATACATCGACATCCAGGTCCCCCTTTCAAAGTCCGAGAGTTTCGGAATCAAGCCGCGCAGCGAGTGCCGCGAGCCCGAAGGAGAATTCAACACCGAGAAAGACATACTCTTCTACAAGGACAAGGACTGGAAGACCGTGACGGTGGAGCCGGGCAAGGCCATTACCTTCGACACCGACACCGCACACGCCCCTCTGATCGGAGAAGGAACAATCCACAAGGCAATATTCAAGGTGAAAGTATAGCACAATGAGATGAAGCTCCTTGCAATACTTGCATTCATATGGTTCAGCGGAGAATCTCCGCTGAACTTTTCTGTTTCAAGAGACGCCGACCCTGTGGTCAAAATGGCCGTCGAAATGATGAGCGACGACCTTGAAGAAGTTACGGGAACGCGTCCGCAACCGTCATCGCGCGCAGCTGCGACAATAAGAATCATACAGTACGACAAGGAAAGGGCGGCGCTCAGGTCCCTCGGAATTCCTCCCGAGACAGCGGATTCGCTGAGTTTTGTCAATGAAGCCTTTTACGTGGGCACCCACGGAAGGCAGATAGTGGTCGTGGGATCCGATGCTCGCGGAACCGCATACGGTGTCCTTGAAATATCACGCCTGGCCGGAGTTTCTCCATGGACATGGTGGGGAGACTCGCGCCCGGAAAGGAGATCAAGGCTTGAACTGCCCGACGGCTACAGCTGCTTCAGGCACCCTTCGGTGGAATACCGAGGCATTTTCATCAACGATGAAGACTGGGCATTCCGCCCATGGAGCACCCAAACCTTCTCCCCGCAGGAGAACCCGGAAACCATCAGCGCCGACACATACAGAGAGATCTTCAAGCTGCTGCTGAGACTTCGCGCCAACACCCTCTGGCCCGCAATGCACCCCGGAACAACACCTTTCTTCATGGTTCCCGGGGCAATGGAGGCAGCGGACTCATGCGGAATTTTCATAGGCACCTCGCACTGCGAGCCGATGCTGCGCAGCAACACTGGAGAGTGGGATGTATCCGAGAGGGGAAGATACAACTACATAACGAACAAACAGGCAGTCCTCGACTACTGGACGGAACGTCTGAAGCAGGCCAAAGGATTTCCCGGACTGTACACGATTGGCATGAGAGGAATCCATGACGGCTCAATGGAAGGAGTGAACACCCTCAAAGAAAAAACAGAGGCCCTGCAGCAGGTGATATATGACCAGAGGGATCTTCTCCGCAAATACGTGAACCGTGACATAACGAAAATACCGCAGATGTTCATGCCCTACAAGGAGGTCCTTGAAATAATGGAAAACGGGCTGGATGTGCCGGATGATGTCACTATAGTATGGTGTGACGACAACTATGGCTACATGACCAGACTCAGCGACTCACTGCAGCAGAAACGCAGTGGCGGGGCCGGTGTCTACTATCATCTGAGCTACTGCGGGCGGCCCCACGATTACCTTTGGCTGGCTACCTCCCAACCGGGACTGATCTACCATGAGATGAAGGAAGCCTGGGACCACAATGTACGCAAACTCTGGATTGCCAACGTGCACGATCCGAAGATAGCTGCTTATGACCTGGAATTCTTCCTCGACATGGCATGGGACATCAATTTCGCAAATGCCGACGGAACCGGCTGCCACCTGCGCGCATGGCTCGCCAGGGAATTCGGCGGCGAAGTCTCGGCAAAGATTGCCGGAGCCATGGAGGAATACTACAGGCTTTGCGCCATGAGAAAACCGGAATTCATGGGATGGAGCCAGGTGGAACTCTCCGACAGGCAAAGATACCCCAATGGATTGTCCAAACCTGTGGACACGGAATTCAGCTTCACTGAATTCGGCAACGAGGCACAGCGCTACATCGACAGGTTCAGGGAGATCGCCGAATGCATAACGGAAGCGGAGCCGCTTGTTCCGGAACGCAGCAGGAATGCATATTTCGCAGCAGTCGAATATCCCGTACGCTCCGCCGCGCTGATGGCCGAAAAGATGCTCTACGCCCAACTCGCAAGAAGCAGGGCGAAAACCACCTACACGCCGGGAATATGGCAGGAAGACACTGTAATGCTTGCGGCCGCTGCTCTCAGCCAGGACGCATACCTCGGAATAAAGGCACTCACGGACGAATACAACTTCAGGATGTCGGAAGGAAAATGGAAGGCCGGGATGTCCGACATGCCGCGGAGCCTATATGTATTCTGGAGTCCCGATCTGCCGGTTGCGATGAACGACTGCGACCGTAGCCGCTGGAGAAAATTCGCGCAAGGATGGAAAGCGGAAGACAGGCCGTGGTCATACATGCTAAACGGCATATTCTACGGAGACGGATGGGTGGCAGCCAACGCCTGTGACTACACATCGGCATCTTTCAGTGCAGCACAGGTCAGGAACCTTGGACACAGCGGCAGCGCGGTTCCGATACCTAAAGGCGAAAAACTTGACTTCACTCTTGAAATCAACAAAAGCGGGGAAGCAGTGATCCGGATAGCACTGATACCGACCCAGGCGATGGACAGAGGAGACATAAGATTCGCAGTAAGCCTTGACGGCGAGGATCCGGTGACCGTATCCATAAAGGAACCTTACAGGAGTGAAAAATGGAAAGAGAACGTGATGAGGCAACAGGCCCTGGTCGAGATTCCGGTCGAAATATCCTCAGGCAGCCACAAGCTGACAATCTCGGCGGTCGACGACCACATCATCCTTGACCAGTGGATGCTGGATTTCAGGAGGGACCGGAGGTTCTATCTTTTTCCGCAGTCACTGTAAAAAGAAAGCAGGAGAGCTTCCTGGAATGCCCTCCTGCCCTGAATACAAAATTATTAACCGCTAATACCCAGGAATAATTTAAGTTATAGGTTAATGTACCGGCAATACCAAAGTGCCACAATGAACTATCAAAGTTGCCGGTTGATATAATGTTTGGTTAGAACCCTAATCACGTCAGCAAAGATAAAGAAGCAGACATTCAACGAGGTTAACTTCAATACTCAAAAAGTGGAAATTCGTACAAATTAAAAAATTATGTGTACTTTTGTAAAATAGAAATATAAATAATGTTTAAACGGGCTATATTAATAAATATTTTTATTATAGCGGCAATAAGCGCTGCCGCTCGCCCGTCATATACCTTTACAAGATATCTTGAGCGCAACGGCATACCTACGACCACCGTCGAAAAGATCATTCAGGACGACAACGGGTATCTGTGGCTGGCGTCATGGTCGGGACTCTACAGGTTCGACGGCATCAATTTCGTGAACTACAAGAGAGGACAGACGGAAACGAAGGCCACCCCGGCCCAGGGAAGGCTGGCAGATATTCAAGACGACGCCTTCGGGCAGCTTTGGCTTCTGACCCAAAACAATGCGCTGTACCGGTTCAACCCCGGCACCGGAGAGACAGTGCGCGCCACGCCGTATCCCGTCGTTTCCATGTTCAAGATTTCCGGCACGGACTTCCGCGTTGTCACTGACGACGGCAGAATCATGAAAAGCGTCTACAGCAGGGACGGGGCGGAATGCTCGCTGCACGAATACTTGTCAATCGGCGAACAGGAAACCGCAAACAGCATATTTGCCGACGACGCCGGAGCCATCTGGATACTTACCGACAAGGCTATACGCAGGGATCTGCAGACAATTGCCGAACAGCCCGGCTTCAGTCATTTCAGTTCCAGAGGCAACCTGTATTTCGGAAGCAGCAACGGGCAGATACTGAAGTTCATGAACGGCAAGCTCGTTGTGGACTACAGCGGGCTCACCGGAAACGTCGACCTTCTCGCATCCATTCCCGGGAAGAATGAATTTCTTGCAGGCACTCCGCAGGAAGGGCTGTTCTGCATCAACCAGGATTCCGGCGCCACCGTGAGAATAAAAGGAGACTTCTGGTTCATCGGACAGCCTCAGGTCCAGATTGACAATTCCGGCAACATCTGGATATTCTCCGAAAAAGGAGGGCTCAACTGGTACGACAAGGACAATAAGACATTTGCTCCTTTCTACAACGAGAACCTGCAGTCGGAGTGGAACGCCGAAACATATGTCAACTCCATACTGGTCGACAACCAGGACAATCTGTGGATATCCGGCTCATGGGGAGGTCTTGAACGCGCGACCCCAAATTCTGGCGAATTCAAGCTCAGAACAATAAATGGGAGAAACGGGGCTCCTTCAGAATCCAACAACGTCAGGGCTGTTTTCCAAAGCAGATCTGGGACAATCTACGCCGCAACTAGAGATGAGAAAATCCACCTTCTAGACAGTTCTCTCGATGAAATCGCCACCTGGCCGAGTTTCGGACAGGTATACTCGATAACTGAAACGCGCGATGGCACAATATGGCTCGGCTCGAAAGGCGAAGGAATCACCGAGAACCCGCCGACACCCCAGGGAAGCAACGCTTACCGCCCGCGCCGCTATCCCAAGGGAGAAGACTACTACGCACCGAACAGCGAACTCATCTACGACCTCAACGCCAAAGATCCGGAAAGGCTCTGGATTTCTTCTTTCGACGGAAGCCTCTCCTACATAAACCTCAAAAACAGCCGCCGGCAGTTCATCAGCCGGAAAAACCTTATCTCCTTTCCCACTGAGCAGCTGAACATGATACGCTATTCGTGTTTCGGACCTGACGGCAATCTCTACGCCTGCGGAAATCTCGGAGTATTTGTCTGCCAGGACCCGCACGGAAAACCCGAAGACATGCAATTCCGGAGATTCTCGAGAGTCAGAGACTACGACATACAGCAGCTGCTGTTCACTTCTGACGGCAGGATGTGGGCCTGCTCATCAGGAAACGGATTCATAAGCTTCAACAGCACCGACAGCGAGAGCACCATAAAACTCTATACGACATCAAACGGACTGATGTCCAACTTCGTGCTCAGCGCGATACAGGACAAATCAGGAAACATCTGGATAGCTTCCAACGGAGGCCTGAACAAGTTCAATCCCGAAACCGGCAGCATCATAGGATACTCGTATTCAAGAATGGGGCTTGACATGAGTTTCAATGAAGGCTCTCCCATCATGGCCGACGACGGCAACATCTACTTCAACACCAACAGGGGCCTGATGTACTTCAATCCCGAAAAAGTCTCGAACAGTTCATATGTTCCGAAGATAATCATACAGAATCTGAGCATACCCGGCAAGAGGAATGCACCGAACGCCGACGGAACGGTGCGGATGATGCCGAGGGACGCTCTGAACGTATTGTTTTCCGCCATCGACCTGACTGCTCCGGAAAGGGTACTGTTCTACTATATGCTGGAAGGCCGGGACAAAAGCTGGCACAACCTCGGGACAAACCCGATGATAAGGATCGAAGGACTAAAGCCTGGAAGATACACCCTGAAACTACGGTCAACGAATGCCGACGGACTCGCAGTGGACAACGAAAGAGACATTCAGATACGCGTGGGCAGGGGCATACTGCAGTATATTGTCATCTTTGTTCTGCTATCCGGCGCCACGGCAGCGGCAGCCTTGACCAGAAAGCCGAAGCCGGTCCCGGCAAGCCCGACGCCGGAGACGGAGGAGACCCTGTTCAGAAAAAGTTTCTCTGCATGGCTATCAGAACATCTTGACGACGGCGACCTTGACATCGCCGCGATGGCATCCGCAATGAACATGAGCCGGACCGCACTCTTCCAGAAATGCCGTGCATACATGGGAATGGCACCGCTGGAATACCTGCGCAGCATGAGATTCCAGAAAGCGACTGAAATGCTTGCTTCCGGAGAATGGAGCATCGCACAGATTGCGTACGAAACCGGATTCAACGACTCGCACTATTTCAGCAAGGCTTTCAAGCAAAAATTCGGGATGACCCCGTCTTCCTACAGAAAAGCCAGACAAAAGGACGTCACTTCAAAAAATCCTCCCTCGCCGGAGCAAAACAGTCAATGAGCACTCCGTCTTCGAGGCAACGGCAACCATGAATGACCCCCGGTTGCTTGAACAGAGCATCCCCGGCAGACACCACATTCGTGGACTCCCCTACAGTAAATTCAAAGCTCCCGGAAACCACATAAGTAACCTGCGAGTGTGGATGGGAATGCAACGCTCCGACATCGCCTTTCCTGAATCTGACCTTGACCATCATTATCTCATCATTATGGCCGAGAATCTGCCTTTGAGCTCCACCGCCGGCATCCTGCCACGGAACGTCAGACGAGAACAAGAAATTTTCGGATTGCTGTGACATCACTTTTTTTCTTCAAATATAACTCGGACTCGGCTTATCCGTATCAGCAAACCGGAGAATTGAAGAACAAACTCCGAAAATTAGTATCTTTATCCCCCGAATAACCGCAACCGCCGCACGATGCGCGGCAACCCGAACAGAAAAATCTCAAACCATATACATGAAACAAACCTTGACAGCACTTGCCCTGCTGCTGTCCGGCACTCTGGCCGGGGCGGCGGGGACCATGCCGGACCAGCCTTTCGGATGGGCGGTTTCGGCGACCTTCACAACCGGCGACAACTACAATCTCGACGGCGGAGCAGACGGTAAGACAATCATCCTGCAGAGCAACGGCTTCGACATGCGCGAAGACATAATCAAGGCCGTAAAAGACTACGACACGATTGTCTTCGACGGGTCACGCGGAGATTTCACCGTCTCACAGGCAATCAGGTTCCAGGGACTGTACGGGAAGACCTTTCTCGGAATCAACGGAGCCAGGATCTGCACCGGTTTTTCCGTGACTCCGGAAATCACTGCCATTCTTGACGCCAAAGGGGTCAAGGCAATGTCCGACCAGGGTGACGGCGGCGTGCTCTCCAACGGAGCCCGGGTAGCTGAAGAAAGGGAGCTCAACACCAGACAGGCACTCATAGACCTCACGGGCGACAGTTCCGAAAGATACCGCGACGCCGGCCTGTTCTCATTCAGCGGCTGCGAGAACATCATCATACGCAACCTCGCACTTGTCGGACCGGGCCCGATAGACGTAGGAGGCGCCGACCTCCTGACCATTTCCAACGGGTCAACGCACTTCTGGGTCGACCACTGCAGCTTCACCGACGGGATGGACGGAAACTTCGACATCAACACACGCTCCGACTTCATCACGGTAAGCTGGTGCACCTTCAGCTATACCGAAAGAGCATATGACCACAAGGCTTCAAACCTTATAGGCAACAGCAACGACCCCACGAGACAGGGCGCAGACAACCTGAACATCACTTTCGCCTACTGCATCTGGGGCAAAGGCTGCGAAGTAAGGATGCCGGTGGTGACATTCGGAAAGGTGCACGTGCTCAACTGCCTGTACGACTGTGCCGGGAACTACGCACCGGCAGTCAACGCCAAGCATGAGGCTGAAATCCTGATTGAGGACTGCTTCTTCGAAAAGGGGGTCAAGAACATTTTCGAAGCCGACCAGGACGCTCTCGGGTGGCAGTTCAAAGACAACATTTTCCGCGAGAAATTCAAGCCGGAAGACAAAGGGACCGTCGAACTGCCCTACAGCTACAGCGCAATCCCGGCATCCCGCGTGCCGCGAACGCTAAAGGCCGAAAACGGAGCAGGCCCGACCCTCAACATCCCCGCACCTGAGTCCTCCGTCAGCTTCACGATACACCTGATCGGTGACTCCACGATGGCCGACAAGGACATCAGCGGAGGCAACCCGGAACGCGGATGGGGCATGGTCTTCGAGAATTTCGTGGACGACAGCGTAAGGGTCATCAATTACGCCAAGAACGGCCGCAGCACCAAAAGTTTCATTGACGAAGGCCTCTGGGACAAGGTCAAGGCGAACATGCGCCCTGGGGACTACCTTTTCATCGAATTCGGGCACAACGACCAGAAGGAGGGCAAGGAAAGCGTATATGCGCCGGCCTGGGGAGCCTATCAGGACAACCTCAGGATGTTCATCCGTACAGCCAGGGAACTTGGGGCCACCCCCGTGCTGCTCACTTCGGTCGCGCGCAGACATTTCACCGACGGAATACTTGACGAGGAGACTCTCGGCGACTATCCCGAGGCAATGAAGGCCGTCGCCAAGGAAACCGGGACGATGCTCATCGACATGGAAGCAGCGACCATCGCATGGCTCAAGGAAGCCGGAGACGAGGCCTCAAGGCAATACTTCATGTGGGTGGAGCCCGGCACCTGCGCCGCAATTCCGGAAGGCAGACAGGACAACACGCATTCGAACGCACGCGGAGCACGCAGAAACTGCGAGATAGTCTGCGATTCAATAAGGGCAAAGATTCCGGGAATCGCCGCGCACCTTGTCCGCTACGATTTCGTGGTTGACCAGGACGGCCGAGGAGACTTCATGACCCTGCAGGAGGCGATAGACGCTGTCCCGGACTACCGGGGCAGAACCACCACCATCCTCGTCAAGCCCGGAATATACCGCGAAAGGATAATCATTCCGGCAAGCAAGAGCCGCCTCAGGATAAGCGGATGCGGAGCGGACAAAACGGTCATCACCTGGGACAATGCCGCCCGCAAGCGTTGGCCGGACTCGGAAGACGAGATGGGCACATTCGGAAGTGCCTCCGTGTTCATTGACGCAAGCGATGTCACCCTTGAGGACCTTTCAATCCGAAACGATGCGGGAAGCGGCGACATTGTCGGACAGGCTGTCGCACTCTCCACGACAGGAGACCGCCTGTTCTTCAACCGCTGCCACTTCTTCGGCAACCAGGACACCATATATACAGGCGGCAAGTACAACGATGACGGCAAGTCCTGCCGCAGCTATTACCTCGACTGCCTGATTGAGGGCACGACCGATTTCATCTTCGGCCCCGGAGCCTGCGTGTTCGAAAACTGCGAGATACTCTCAAAGAAAAACAGCTACATCACGGCAGCCTCCACCCTTGAAGGCGAAGACTACGGCTACGTTTTCATACGCTGCAAACTGACGGCCGCCCCGGGAATCAACAAGGTCTATCTTGGACGCCCGTGGAGGGACTACGCGAAAGTTGTCTGGATAGACTGCGAGATGGGAAGCCACATTCGTCCCGAAGGCTGGCACAACTGGAGCCGCCCGGAGCGCGAAAAGACCGCATATTATGCGGAATATGGCTGCACGGGCCCAGGAGCGGACACCTCGGCACGCGTCGGATGGTCCCACCAGCTCACCGAAGAGCAGGCGGCAGAATACAGCTTCGAAAAGATAATGAGCGCCGAGCGTTACGGCAGCCTGTGGGATCCGTTCGGCACCCTGCAATAACCTGAAAACTGTCACGATGAAAAAGACGACATTAGCAATTCTATGCGCCTCCGCCTTCTGTGCATGCATGAACGCACAGGAGAATATACTGAAATTCGCGCGTCCTGCCGCTTACTGGGAAGAAGCAATACCGGTAGGCAACGGCCGCATCGGAGCAATGGTCTATGGTGACCCCTTCTGCGAAGAACTGCAGCTGAACGAGGAAACCCTTTGGCAGGGATCTCCGTACAACAATCACAACCCGGAGGCTCTCGAGGCGCTGCCTATGATGCGCCAATTGATCTTCGAAGGAAAATTCGCCGAAGCCGACAGGCTGGGAAGCAGAAAGTTTCTTAGCCAGGTCGGAAACGAGATGGCATATCAGACCATAGGTTCCCTGAAAATCGAATACACGGACCGTAGGGCTGACAGACGCGATCTCACGGCATATTCACGGAAGCTTGACATATCCAATGCAGTCGCGACGACTGAATACAGCGTTGGAAACACCAAATTCACCGAAGAGGTGTTCGCATCCTTCCCTGACCAACTGATCATAGTGCGGATTGCAGCCGACAAGAACGGGGCAATCAACTGCAACCTGTCATTCACCACACCAATGCCCGATCCTTCCTTAAGCATCACCCGGGACGGGCTGCTGCGGCTTGAAGGGATGAACAGTCCCTCCGACTTTTTTCCCGGGAAGATACACTATGTTGCGGATCTAAAAGCTGACTCGCCGGACGGAAGCATTGTCCCGAACGGAAGCATAATTGAGGTACGGAACGCCAGCGAACTTGTCCTGCACGTGGCAATGGCCACGAATTTCGTGAACTTCAGGGACATTTCGGGCAACCCATATGAGCGCAATGCGGAGTATATGCGCAATGCGGACCGAAACTATGAGGAAGCAAAGGCAGCACATGTCTCATACTACCGCAACCAGTTCGACAGGGTCACACTGGATCTTGGGCACACGGATCTCGCTGACCTGCCGATCGAAGCCAGACTGTTCAATTTCAAGAATACATGGGATCCTGACCTGATTGCAACCTATTTCCAATTCGGACGCTACCTGCTGATTTCCAGTTCGCAGCCAGGATGTCAGCCGGCAAATCTCCAGGGAATATGGAATCCATATACAATGCCGCCATGGAACGGCAACTACACCACCAATATCAATGTGGAGATGAACTATTGGCCCGCAGAAGTCACAAATCTTGCCGAACTTCACGAGCCGCTGCTCGAAATGGTCAAGGACCTGAGCATCAGCGGACAGCAGACGGCCCGGGAGATGTACGGATGCCGAGGATGGGCACTGCACCACAACACTGACCTGTGGCGGTGTACCGGAGCAGTGGACCGTGCCTACTGCGGAATATGGCCGACATGCGGTGCATGGCTTTGCCACCATCTATGGGACAAATACCTGTTCAATCAGGACATCGGGTATCTCGCCGAGGTATATCCTATCATGAAAGGAGCAAGCGAATTTTTCGTGGATTTCCTCGTTGAAGATCCAAATACCGGATACCTCGTGGCCGCACCGTCCAACTCTCCGGAAAACGGGCCCAAAGGCAAAGGAGGCAACCTGCATGCAGGAGTAACCATGGACAATGAGATGATACGCGACCTCATGTCCAACACCATTGCGGCAGCCGGACTGCTTGGAGGCCTCGACAAGGCGTTCTGCGACACCCTTGAGCATATCCGCGGGAGACTCACGCCCCTAAGGATAGGACAATACGGGCAGATCCAGGAATGGGCCCAGGACTGGGATGACCCCAATGACCATCACCGCCACATCTCACACCTCTGGGGCCTTTATCCGGGAACCGAAATTTCACCATACCGCACTCCTGAATTGTTCGAGGCTGCACGCAACACCCTGATCCAGAGAAGCGACGAATCCACAGGATGGTCAATGGGCTGGAAAGTCTGCTTTTGGGCAAGGATGCTCGACGGGGACCACGCATTCAAACTCATAAAAGACCAGCTGAGCTATGTAAGTCCCGTAGTGCGCAGCGGCCAGGCAGGAGGAACCTATCCAAACCTGTTCGACGCGCACCCGCCATTCCAGATTGACGGTAATTTCGGATGCACAGCAGGCATAGCGGAAATGCTGCTCCAAAGCCATGACGGAACAGTCCATCTGCTGCCGGCACTGCCTTCGCAATGGAAGGAAGGCTCGGTCAGCGGTCTCAGGGCCCGCGGAAACTTCGAACTTACGCAAATGAACTGGAAAGACGGTGCTCTTGTGAGTGCCGAAATACGTTCAGGGTCCGGAAACGTTCTCAGGGTGAGATGTTCAACCGAACTTAGGGGACTGAAACCCTCAGAGAAAGGTTCTGACGGCACCTTGGTATATGAAATCCCAACATCCCCAGGACAGACCATAATGCTCAAAAGCAGAAATGCGGCTAAGTGAACGCAAAGAAAGAATGAAGACAATGCAGAAACTGATTGTGATTGATGCCTGCATGCGTGACAGAGAATCGCGCACCAGAAGAATTCTTGAGCCCCTGGTTGAAGAATTGTCCAAAAGATATGAAATCGAGACCATCGTGCTGGACGGCGAAGACTATCAGGCCGTAGGGCGCAAGGTGCTCGCAGAACGGAACAGCGGACATGTACCCGAAGAAATTGTCCGGCAGGCACGGGAAATTGCAGCCGCCGACAGAATGGTGATTGCAGCCCCGTTCTGGGACATGAGTTTCCCTGCCATACTCAAGGTGTTCATAGAGAACATGTCCCTTTTCAACATAACTTTCAGGGATACGGGGAGCTCTTTCGAGGGACTTTGCCGATGCGAGAAACTGCTGTATGTCACCACCAGGGGCATGAACGTGCATACCGGGGACCCGCTTGACAGCGTAACTCCCTACCTCAAGGCCCTGAGCGCCCTATGGGGACTCGGAGAGGTTTTGACCGTGGCCGCGGAAAATCTCGATTTCAGCACTCCGGACGAAACCGAAGGCAAAATAAAGGCCGCAATAGAAGAAGGGCTCGCGATCTGTCGTAACTTCTGACGCGCTCATCACGTTCCGGAGCTCCCCGGTCCGAAATCAAAAATTACAATCTTACCCGGATTTTTATTAAATTTGCAGGTTAATACAAATTATCACTGTCTATGGCCAAAGTAATCACATTCGGAGAAATTATGCTCCGCCTGTCTACCCCCGGATATCTGAGGTTCAGCCAGGCAAAACAGTATGACGCCACATTCGGAGGAGGAGAAGCGAACGTCGCGGTATCCCTCGCAAACTACGGAATCGACGTGAAGTTCGTCACAAGACTTCCTCAAAACGATATCGCCAGGGCCTGCGTAAAAGACCTTCGCTCATACGGGATAGACACTTCCGACATTGTCTATGGAGGTGACCGGCTCGGAATATACTTTCTTGAGACCGGAGCCGTGGCAAGACCCAGCAAGGTAGTGTACGACCGTGCCAATTCGTCCATCGCAACCATCAAGTCAGGCGACATTGACTGGGAAAAAGTTTTCGAAGGTGCCGACTGGTTCCACTGGACAGGCATCACCCCGGCAATCAGCCAGGGTGCCGCAGATGTGTGCCTTGAGGCCGTCAAGGCTGCAAACAGGCTCGGGATCACCGTCTCTTGCGACCTCAACTACCGCAAGAACCTCTGGAAGTACGGAAAGACCGCCTCTGAAGTAATGCCGGCCCTCGTTGAAGGATGTGACGTGATTCTCGGCAACGAGGAAGACGCCGACAAGGTCTTCGGCATCAAGCCTGAAGGCTTCGACGTGACCGCTACCGGAGGAGAAATCGACCAGAAGAGGTTCCAGAGCGTCGGAGAGCAGCTGATGAAGAGATTCCCGAAAGCAAAGAAAGTCATTATCACCCTTCGCGGATCCATCAACGCAAACCACAACACCTGGGGAGGCGTTCTCTGGGACGGAAAGACTCTCTACCAGTCTCCCCGCTATGACATCACCCACATCGTTGACCGTGTCGGCGGCGGAGATTCATTCATGGGCGGACTCATCTACGGACTTCTCACCTACAAGGGCGACGACCAGAAAGCCCTCAATTTCGCAGTTGCAGCCTCATGCCTCAAGCATACCATCTTCGGTGACTTCAACCAGGTTACCGTGACAGAGGTCGAGAACCTCATGAAAGGCGACGCATCAGGAAGAGTTTCAAGATAAAAACCAATCATCATGGCAAAATACAACAAGCTGCAGGTCATTCAGACCTTCATTGAAACCGGGATTGTCCCCGTATTCTACAATGCTGACGTAGAAATCAGCAAAAATGTTGTCAGAGCCTGCTATGAAGGCGGCATCCGCGCCTTCGAGTTCACCAACCGCGGCGATTTCGCACAGGAGGTGTTTGCAGAGCTCGTAAAATATGCGAACAAGGAACTTCCGGGTATGATCATGGGCGTAGGCTCAGTCGTTGATCCAGCCACCGCTGCACTCTACATCCAGCTCGGCGCCAATTTCGTCGTAGGCCCCATATTCAACCCCGCCGTTGCGCCTGTATGCAACCGCAGGCTCATCCCCTACTCTCCGGGATGCGGATCAGTGAGTGAAGTGAGCGCGGCCCAGGAAGCCGGATGCGACGTCTGCAAGGTCTTCCCCGGAGATGTGCTTGGCCCCGCATTCGTAAAGGATCTCCGCGGACCGATGCCCTGGAGCCAGATCATGGTTACCGGCGGCGTAAAGCCGGAGAAGAGCAACCTCGAGGCCTGGTTCAAGGCAGGAGCGACCTGCGTCGGGATGGGATCAAACCTCTTCCCCAAGGATGCAATCGCTGCAAAGGACTGGTCCAGGATCACGGCTCTCTGCAGGGAAGCAATCGAGACAGTAAAACAAGTTAAACAATAAAAAACCACTATGTCGACACAGAAAAAACTGATGACCAACTGGCGCTGGTGGATGGTGGTGCTGCTTTTCATAGCCACCACCGTCAACTACATGGACCGCCAGGTACTCTCACTCACATGGAAAGACTTCATTGCCCCCGAGTTCCACTGGACAGACAATGACTACGGCACGATCACGGCATTGTTCTCGATCATCTATGCCGTCTGCATGCTTTTCGCAGGCAAGTTCGTGGACTGGATGGGCACCAAGAAAGGATATCTCTGGGCAATAGGAATTTGGTCTACCGGCGCCTGTCTTCACGCAGTCTGCGGCTGGGCCACCTGCCACATTCAGGGATTTGACTCGATTGAGGCAATGTATGCGGTCGAAAACGGAACAGCGGCAGCCCTGGCAATTTCCACCACCAGCGTATGGCTGTTCATAGCCGCCCGCGCCGTGCTTGCCCTCGGTGAGGCCGGAAACTTCCCTGCCGCCATCAAGACCACGGCAGAGTATTTCCCCAAGAAGGACCGCGCATTCGCGACTTCAATCTTTAACTCCGGAGCATCCGTCGGAGCCCTCATCGCGCCTGCGACAATTCCCCTTCTCGCACAGTACTTCAAGGACAAGGGAGTCGGCGGAGGCTGGGAAATGGCTTTCATCATCATCGGAGCAATAGGCTACATCTGGATGGGATTCTGGATGTTCATGTACAGCAAGCCCGAAAAGAGCAAGCATGTCAATGAAGCCGAGCTCGCATACATCCACCAGGACGACGACAAGGAAGAAGAGGCAAAGGCCAAGGAAGCCGCAAAGGACGAGAAGCAGATATCCCTATGGAAGTGCTTCAGTTTCAAGCAGACATGGTCTTTCATCGTCGGAAAGTTCTTCACCGACGGTGTGTGGTGGTTCTTCCTGTTCTGGGCGCCGGCATATTTCTCCGACCAGTTCGGCTACACCTCGTCATCAAAGATGGGAGTAATCCTGATCACGGCGCTGTATGCGATTGTGACGGTGCTCTCGATCTTCGGCGGGTACCTTCCTCGTATATTCGTTGACAAGAAGGGCATGAATCCCTACAACGGACGAATGCTCGCAATGCTGCTCTTCGCGTTCTTCCCCCTGTTCGCCCTGTTCGCTCAGCCCATGGGTGTTCATTCCGCATGGTGGCCGGCAATCTTCATAGGCCTGGCCGGAGCAGGACATCAGGCATGGTCCGCCAACCTGTTCAGCACCATCGGTGACATGTTCCCCAAGAGTGCCGTCGCAACCATCACCGGAATCGGAGGAATGGCTGGCGGTATCGGCTCCTTCTTCATCCAGAAGGCCGCGGGCATGCTCTTCACCAAGACTGACCAGCTCGGATCAGCATTCACATTCCTCGGATTTGAAGGAAAGGAAGGCGGCTACTTCATCATGTTCTGCTTCTGCGGAATCGCATACGTGCTCGCATGGAGCATCATGAAGGCCCTCGTACCGAAGTACAAGCCCATCGTGGTGAAATAACAGTCATCGGATACGTCTTTGAAAAGAGCCCGGTCCCACAGTGATGTGACCCCCAAAAGTTGGACGGTTTAACATTATATTTAAGAGGCGGACTTT
>CABUIX010000002.1 GCA_902491795.1 uncultured Bacteroidales bacterium
AAAGTCCGCCTCTTAAATATAATGTTAAACCGTCCAACTTTTGGGGGTCACATCACATGGCCCAGGTTTTTCGTATCCTTGCATGTGCCGGAGTATCCAGGAAAGCCTAGTTCTCCCCTGCTTCCTTCAGGCGCTCCGCATTTTCCGCGATCTGCAGCTGGTCTATGCATTCCTGGATGTTTCCGTCCATGAATGACGGCAGATTGTACATCGACCAGTTGATGCGGTGGTCGGTAACGCGTCCCTGAGGATAATTGTATGTCCTGATCTTGGCGGAGCGGTCTCCGGTTGAAACCATGGTCTTGCGCTTCGCGGCAATTCCGTCGAGGTATTTCTGATGCTCAAGGTTGTACAGACGCGTCCTGAGTTCCTCAAAAGCACGTTCCTTGTTCTTTATCTGTGAACGTTCCTCCTGGCACTGCACGACAAGTCCGGTGGGAATATGCGTGAGGCGTACAGCAGAATAAGTCGTGTTTACCCCCTGTCCGCCAGGACCGGAAGAGCAGAACAGATCAAGACGTATATCGTCCCAGTTGAGATCCACGTCAAACTCGCCGGCCTCAGGGAAAACGGCAACGGAAGCAGCCGAAGTCTGAATTCGGCCCTGCGTCTCGGTCTGCGGGACTCTCTGAACACGGTGCACGCCTGACTCATATTTCATGACCCCATAAACTCCGTCGTTGCCCGAAAGCTTGAATACTATCTGCTTGAAGCCGCCGGACGTGCCGGGAGTCTGGTCAGTCACCTCAACCTTCCAACCGCGCGACTCGGCGAAATGCTGGTACATGCGGAACAGGTCACCGGCAAATATGGCCGCCTCATCCCCTCCGGTACCTCCACGGATTTCGACTATGGCGTTCTTGCTGTCATCCGGGTCGGCAGGTATCAGAAGCAGCTTTATTTCCTGCTCCTTTGCGGGGATTTTCTCCTCTATCTCGGCGATCTCGGCCCTGGCCATCTCCTTGAGTTCGTCATCCTTCTCGTTCACCAGTATATCCTTGGCCGAAGCAAGATCTCCGACCATCTTCTCATACTCCTTTCCCGCCTTGATAATCGGTTCAAGTTCCTTGTAGTCCTTGTTCAGCTGCACAAAACGCTTCATGTCCGACATCACCTCCGGACTCGACAACTCGTTCTGGAGTTGCTTGAACTTGCCCTCGAGCGAGAGCACCTTGTCAAGTAAATTGTTCTCTGCCATATCAGTCAATGTTTTTTACGTAGCAGCGCCTCCTCATGTACAGTTCATGCTCATAGCTGCTCCAGATGTTCACCGCGCTGTTGGATTCGATCTGAGGGTTGGAAATGGCCCATTTGCTTCCGACCTTTCTGGACTTGTCGGCCATCTCAAGGTAATAGACGGCAGACACTCCCCTGTGCTGCCATTCAGGCACCGCACCGTTGAGCATGAGATCCGTGGTCTCATAGTTCCCGAGCGCCCGGAGCAGATGTATCCAGCCGAACGGGAAAAGATGCCCCTTCGCCTTCTGAAGAGCTTTCGAAATGCTCGGGAAAGATATGCCGAAAGCTACCAGATTGTCATTCTCGTCCATCAGCAGACAGCTTGCCTTGTCAGAGATGAAAGGCATCACGGACTTGGCTTCCTCCTCTATTTCCGCATCGGTGAACGGAATGAAGTTATAGACTGCCTCCGCAAAACTGTCATTGTACATTTTGAAGAATTTCCTCACCTGCTCAGGATCCTTCTTGAGTTTGTCTATGCTGCCGAAATGGAGATTGTAACGCTCACGGACGATCTTTGCGACCCTGCGGGTCTTGTCAGGCACGCCATGGTCAGCAACCATCTTGTACTGCAGCCAGTCACACTCCTTCTTGAAGCCGAGGCCCGTCAGAAGGTCGTTGTAGTATGGATAATTGTAAAGGCAGTTGAACGGGGGAATGTTCTCATAGCCTTCCACCAGCATTCCCTGTTTGCCGAGAGTGTTGTAGTAAAGAGGTCCGTGGATTTCAGTCATTCCCTGCTCCCTGGCCCACTTTTCGGCGGTTCCGATCAGCAGCCCGGCAACTTCCTTGTCGTTTATGCAGTCAAACCACCCGAAACGCACCCGCTTTTTTGAAAAGCGCTCGTTGTACCGCGGATTGATCATTGCACAAATACGGCCAACGACCTCTTTCCCGTCAAGCGCAAGCCACATCCTGCGGCTGCAATATGACAGGGACGCACACTTGATCAAGGAATGAATCTGGTCAGAATGAATTGCAGGCACATACTGCGGGCAGTTCTTGTAGAGCACATCGGGAAAATTGACGAATCTGCGCAAGTCACGCCTGTCAAGGACTTCAACTATTCTGTAATCGGGCATAAGGTTTCAGTTTTGCTCAACCTGCAAAGTTAGGTTCAGTTCGGCTCTTTTCAAAAATTTTCTTTCCAAAACTTCAGGCCCGCACTAAAGGCCCTTCGCCTTTGCCTCGTTCCAGAATCCGTCAAGCTGCGCGGCCGTCATTTCACCGAAGCCTTTCCCGCTTTCCCTTACCTTATGCTCGACATAGTCAAAACGTCTGCGGAATTTGGAGCAGGACCTGCCCAAGGCCTTCTCAGGATCCGTCCCATACAGGCGGGCAGCATTGATCACTGCAAACAGCAGGTCTCCGAACTCTTCTTCCACATGATCCCCGTCATGCTCGGAGCAGGCTTCCCGGACCTCGTCCAGTTCCTCGTTGACCTTGTCCCAGACATCCTCGCGCCTTTCCCAGTCGAACCTGCAGCCACGCGCCTTCTCCTGCATCGAAAGGGCCTTGAGGATTGCAGGCATCGCATCAGGAATTCCGGACATTACCGTCTTGTTGCCGTCCTTTTCCCTGGCCTTCACAAGTTCCCAGGTATCAGCTATCTCCTTTGCGGTCATCTGCCTGTCCTTATCGCTTCCGAACACGTGAGGATGGCGGAAAATCATCTTTTCGCATTCCGAATCCAGCGAATCGGCTATGTCGAAGAGCCCCTGTTCCTGTCCTATGCGGGCATAGAACACCATATGATACATGATGTCACCTATCTCCTTGCAGATATCGCGGGAATTCTTCTTGAGTATCGCATCGCTCAGTTCATACACTTCCTCCTCGGTCATGGGACGTATAGACTCCATGGTCTGGTCCGCATTCCACGGGCAATGCTCACGAAGTTCGTCCATAACGTCAAGAAGCCGGCCGAATGCAGCCAACTTTTCTTCTTTTGTATGCATATTTTGCTATTTTTGCCAGGTGCAAAATTAAGAAAAAATACACCTGATGAAAAATCCGAAATATGTTTCCGCCGATGAGGCCGTGAGCCACATCCCCTCGCATTGTCATGTTCACCTGAGCAGTGTGGCAAGCGTGCCCCACTGTCTGATACAGGCGCTCTGCCGAAGAGCCGATGCCGGAGACGTGACAGACCTGCATTTTCACCACTTCCACACCGAAGGCCCGGCACCTTACAGCGACCCGCAGTATGAAGGCATTTTCTTCGAGCAGGGCTTCTTCGTGGGGCCCAACGTCAGGAAGAACGTCAACGGAGGCTATGCGGACTACCTCCCGGTGCATCTTGGAGAAAGCCAGAGACTCTACAGACACGGGCACATCAAATTGGGTGCAGCCCTGGTCAACATCTCCCTCCCGGACAAGGAAGGCAGGGTCAGTCTCGGAACCTCGGTCGACTGTTCAGTGGCCGCGGTCGAGACCGCAGACCTGGTGATCGGGGTCATCAACCCGAATGTCCCCTACGCCCATGGTGACCTTCTCAACCTCAACCAGTTCGACTACCTGGTCAAGGACGACTGCCCGCTGGTGACGGCCGCTTTTGCCGAGCCCACTCCGACTGAAGTGCTGATCGGCAAGAACTGCGCTGCTCTGGTTGACGACGGGGACTGCATACAGATGGGAATCGGAGCACTCCCGAATGCTCTTGCCGCACAACTTCACGCTCACAAGCACCTCGGGCTGCACACCGAAATGTTTGCCGACGGTCTCATGCGACTGATAAAGAGCGGGGTAATCGACGGATCGCTCAAAAAAATCGACACCGGAAAGGTGGTGGCATCCTTTCTGCTCGGATCCCAGGATGTCTACTCATTCATTGACGACAATCCAGCAGTGCTGATGAAGGACATCAAATACACCAACAACCCAATGGTCATCGCGCAGAATCCCCACATGAAAGCCATCAATTCGGCAACCGAAGTTGACCTTACCGGCCAAATCTGCGCCGACTCGATAGGCACAAGGATATTCAGCGGCACTGGAGGCCAGCTGGAATTTGTCAGGGGCGCCTCGATGTCCGAAGGCGGAAAGAGCATAACGGCCTTTGCATCGAGGACAAACAGGGGAAAGAACAAGATAGTCGCCCAGCTGAACCCCGGAGCGGGCGTGGTAACTCCCCGCGCCGATGCTCACTGGATTGTCACGGAATACGGAGCCGTGGATCTTTACGGAAAGAGTCTGCAGGAAAGGGCCAAACTGCTGATCAGCATCGCGCATCCGGATGACCGGGAGATGCTCGACCGCGAGGCATTCGAACGCTTCGGGCCGCATTATCACAATTTCTCGGTATAGTGCACCACGCGCACGAAAAGCCCGTCATGTCATGACGGGCTTTTTTCATTGTCTGCATATATTCAGGGCACGTCACAAAACCGAGCGCAAGAAAGAGTTAAGCTGTACGGCAAACAGGATGCATGCCGCTGTCTGTGCTCCATACATAACCCATGTGTCAGGACAGTTCCAGCAAGTGTCAGTCGCAAGGGAACATGCAAAAACCACACAAAGGACCATACAGACAAGCAATGTCAGCAGCAGGACCGTAAGCGATACCTTGGCCTCGAGGCTAATTCTCTTTTGTGGCAGACGGTTCATCACTCTGCGGGTAAACCATTTGTCATGGCGCGGACAGGGAACATGCTCGCTGAAAAGTTCCCGCAATCTGTCATCATTCAACTCTTTCATATCCGTTTTTTTTCAAATATTCCCCCAATTTCTGCCGGGAACGTGAAAGGTGTGACTTGACCGTTCCCTCCGGCATGCCAGTAACCTCGGCTATGCGGGCAACGGCCATATCCTCCATAAAATAAAGTGTGGCGACAGTGCGCTCTTCCGGACGCAGAACCTTCAGCGCTCCGGCCATGTCAAGCCTGCGGTCAAACGGTTCCGGTGCCTGAGGCATCACCACGGTCTCGTCTATCGGCGAGAAACTGCACTTGCCGCGCCTGCGCATTTCATCGCAGTAGAGATTGTACGCTACCCTGAAGAGCCAGGTGGAAAATGAGGATAGCCCCTTGTAGCTGCGAATGCGGTAATAGACCTTGATGAATGTCTCTTCCGCCAGGTCGTCGCTCGCGGGGCCGTCACCGCCCGTCAGGCCAAGAAAAAACCGCTTTACCCTGCCCTGGTATTTGTCGACCAGCGCGGCGAAGGCCTTGCGGTCGTCAAACAGGGCACAGCGTGTAACCAGCAGCATGTCCTCAGTCCTGTCCACAGCTTTCTGCAATCAGAAATCACGTCAGTCCGCCTGCTCGGTACCGCTGCCGCTGTCCTCCTCACGCGAAGATACGCGATAGAGGACCAGCTTCCCGGCGCCAACGAGGATACATATCAGCGCCAGACCGAAAATGAAAAGGCCATAGCCGCCGGCGAAGGCTTCCGTGCCTCCGATGCACCACTTCACGATGCTCCAGACAGCAAGGCCCAGACCTGTACCAATAAATATCAGTCCCTGATTAAGTGCAGCCAGTTTGCCTGGCTGGGCCTGCTTCGGACCGGAAGTCTCAAAAAACTGGTCTGGCAGTTCTCGGCCGGCCTCTATGGCCGTCTCAATGACCCTGTAATGCGCCTGTTTCTGCTTGTTGCGGTAGTAGATGACGAAGAAGATCACCAGAAAAGTAAAAATAAAAGGCACGGTTATTCCAAATATTGGAATAAACGAGGAAATGACATCTTCTGCATCGGATTTTTTGGAAATCAACGTCTTCGGCATGTGCGGCGACAGTCGCCCCGGTCCACAACATCAGTGAAAGCAGCACTGCCATCATGATTCTTTTCATAATTGTCTCGTTTTATTCGTTCAACTTTTTGATCTTTTCCGGAAATTCACCCATTAGACGCAAACGACAATACGTCAGGTTGCAGAAAAAGGCATTTTTTTCAATTCGTTCTTCAGCCGACAAGACTGGACAAAAAATATAGCATCCAAATTGCCAAAAATCGGTGGACAAAGGCTAAAGCAAACAAAAAAGCGATAATTTTGCAAGTTCGAAACCAACAGTAGAGTCATGAAACCGAAAGAAATCAATAAAGTCGAGATCCGCAACCTTCAGAGAGAGGACTACGACCAGCTGGCAAGTTCATTTACACGGGTGTATGCAGACGGCAGCGACGTGTTCTGGACCCCCGAACAGATAGACAAGCTCATACGCATCTTTCCCGAAGGACAGATCGTCACCGTGGTGGACGGGAAGATAGTGGGATGCGCACTGTCGATCATCGTCAACTACAATGATGTGAAGAACGACCACACCTATGCCCAGGTGACCGGAAACGAAACCTTCAACACCCACACGCGCAAAGGCAATATCCTCTATGGCATAGAGGTGTTCGTTCATCCTGACTACCGTGGACTGCGCCTCGCCAGACGCATGTACGACTACCGCAAGGAGCTGTGCGAGAAACTCAACCTCAAAGCCATCATGTTCGGAGGCCGTCTTCCCAACTACCACAAATACGCCGACCAGATGCGCCCCAAGGAATATATCGACAAGGTGCGCAAGCGCGAGATATTCGACCCTGTGCTGCTCTTCCAGCTCTCAAACGATTTCCACGTGCGAAAGGTAATGCGCAACTATCTGCCGAACGACGAGGAATCCAAGCACTTCGCGTGCCTGCTCCAATGGGACAACATCTACTACCAGGAACCGACCGAAGAGTACGTGTCTCCCAAGACAACGGTAAGAGTAGGCCTTGTGCAGTGGCAGATGCGCAGCTACAAGACCCTGGACGACCTGTTCGAGCAGGTGGAGTTCTTCGTGGATTCCGTAAGCAGCTACCAGAGCGACTTCGTACTCTTCCCGGAGTATTTCAATGCGCCTCTAATGGCAAGGTTCAACGATGAGAGCGAGTCTGAAGCCATACGTGGACTGGCCCAATACACCGACGAAATACGTGAGCGTTTCGTGAATCTGGCAATCCGGTACAACATAAACATCATCACCGGCAGCATGCCGCTCATAAAGGAGGACGGGCTGTTATACAACATCGGCTACCTCTGCCGCCGCGACGGAACTTTCGAGATGTACGAGAAGCTGCATATCACTCCGGATGAGATGAAATGCTGGGGTCTCAATGGAGGCAAGGCCATCCGGACTTTCGAAACGGACTGCGCCAAGATAGGCGTGCTCATATGCTACGACGTGGAGTTCCCTGAACTGTCCCGTATCATGGCCGGCGACGGAATGCAGATACTTTTCGTCCCGTTCCTCACCGACACCCAGAATGCATATTCCCGCATAAGGGCTTGTGCACAGGCACGCGCGATCGAGAACGAATGCTTCGTGGTCATTGCAGGAAGCGTGGGCAATCTTCCGAAAGTACGCAACATGGATATCCAGTATGCTCAGTCAGGCGTGTTCACGCCGTGTGACTTCGCATTCCCGACAGACGGACGGCGAGCCGAAGCTACTCCCAATACCGAGATGATACTGATTTCCGACGTGGATCTGAACCTGCTCAACGAACTGCACACCTACGGCAGCGTGAGGAATCTCAAGGACCGCCGCAGTGACCTTTATGAGGTAAGGATGAAAAAGGTAAGCCAGGAATAAGGAAGGTTTTGCAGAGAGTCTGCAAACAGAAGTACCCCCGAGGGCAGACAACCGTTCTGCCTCCGGGGGTATTCATTTCTACGCATGGGCGTTCAGTTTTTCGGAGACGCCAGCAGCCCGGAGCGGACTGCAAATTCTATTATGAAGTCTGCAGTGCCCTCAAGGCCAAGAATGGAAGAGTCAACGCAAAGATCATAATTGGAAGCGACGCCCCAGTTGCCGAAGGTGAAGAAATTGTACCAGCTTTCGCGCGACTTGTCCTTCTTCACAATCTGCTTTGAGGCATCTTCAAGAGTCATTCCCGAGCGGGAAGAGACCAGTTTCTGCCTCCACTCCAGAGGAGCGCACACAAAGACATTGAGGCATTTCATGTCCCTTAGGACATAATCAGCGGCACGGCCAACGAATATGGCACTTCCCGCCTCGGCAATCCCTCGTATGGTATCGCTCTGAATCTTGAAAAGGCCCTCGTCGTTGATTGCGTTCTGCGAATATCCGAAAGAGAAGAAACGTTTCTTCTCGTCGTTGTTCCTGAAGAACTCGGGCTGGACTCCGCTCTGCTCGGCCGCCTTCAGGAGCAGTTCATTGTCATAGACATCTATTCCGAGTTTCTCTCCGATGATGCTCGCAATTGTCCTTCCTCCGCTGCCATACTGGCGGCCTATATTGATTATAACCTTGTTTTCCATAAGCCAAGCATATTAATTATTTGATTGCACTGCCGAGTATGGATGCATCCTCGCCGTCCTTGAGCTTGTCGAACTTGCGCATGAGCCTGAACACGAAAACAGCAGCCATGACCATACTGATGAAGTCAGCCACAGGGAAACTGATCCACACGCCCTTGACCCCGAACCATATAGGAAGCAGATAGACAAAGGGCAGCAGGCACAGCAGTTGCCTCGAGAGAGAAAGCACGATGGCTATCTTGACCATTCCGAGACACTGGAACAAGTTTCCCGCCACTATGTTGAAACCGACAAGGGCCACACAGATATTCATGACCCTCAACCCCTTGGAAGCAAGATCTATCATTTCGGAATCATTCGTGAACAATCCAACTGCCACCCGAGGAAAGAACATTGAGACAACAAAGCACAAGGTGGTCACAAGGACCTCCCACTTGGCAGTCATGATGAACACTTCCTTTACCCTGTGATACTGGCGCGCTCCGTAGTTGTATCCCGCTATAGGCTGCAGTCCCTGATTGAAGCCCATGCATATCATCAGGAAAAATATGGTCACGCGGTTGACTATTCCGTATGCTCCGATTGACATGTCGCTTCCGTATTTGGCGAGCTGCTGGTTGATCATCATGGCAACGAGCGACGATGCGGCATTCATCAGGAACGGTCCTATGCCTATCGCGAAACACTGTCCGGCTATTCTCCTGTCAATCTGGAGCAGAGGCTTGGTGAAATGCAGCAGACGGGACTTGTCGGAGAAGAACCTGAACGTGTACATCAGTGCAACTATCTGGCAGGCCACCGTCGCTATAGCGGCTCCCTTGATTCCCATATGGAAACCGAAAATCAGGATAGGGTCAAGAATGGCGTTCGATATCACCGTAAACAACGTAAGTCCCATCGCGGTCTTCGGGTGTCCGGACGAACGTATAAGGTTGTTGAAGCCGAAATACAGATGCGTCACGACATTTCCGAGCAGGATGATTGACATGTATTCCCTCGCGTAGAAAATCGTGTTGTTGCTCGCACCGAAGAAAAACAGTATCGGATCGAGGAACGACAGAGTTATCACCGAAAAAACTATTCCTATGATCAGGTTAAGAGAAAACACGTTCGAGAGTACCTTCTTGGCCGTGTCATAGTTTTTCTGTCCCAAAAGAACAGATATAAGTGTCATTCCCCCAACTCCGACCAGCGTTCCCATCGCCGCCGAAAGATTCATCAGAGGGAAAGTAACCGCGAGACCGCTTATCGCGTCCGCACCCACTCCGGGTATATGGCCGATATAGATGCTGTCGACCATATTGTACAAAGAAGCTGCGGTCTGGGCAATTATTCCCGGGACCGCATACATCTTCAAAAGCTTGCCTATCTTCTCTGTTCCAAGTTCCGTAGGAGCAGCTGAACCAACAAATGACATATATTATAATCTAATCTTCCTTGTCCACTATCTCTATGTCAAATCTCAGAGGGGAATAGCCTGGAATCTTCTCTCCGGATCCCGAAGATCCATATCCCAATGTAGAATAAAATATGCATGTGCCGGCTTCATGCGGCCGCATGTTCCATAGCGCATACGAGAAGCCCTCAATCAGGTTGCTGGTGGTACTGCTTCCCATGGTAATCTCAGTATATTCCTCGTCCTCGCCAGGCCAGTTGATCTGCAACGGCTCATAGGTGGCGGAACTTGACTCAAGTCCATAAAATCTCGCGGTGTCACGTATGTTCGTGTCGAAAGCCTGGCCGTCAAGACGCTTGGCCACATAATTTATGTAGATCGTGGTGTCGCTGGGGAACGCGGCGGTGTCACTCGGCTCCTTTGTCCTGATGTAATAGAATCCATACCTCAGGGAATCTGTCACGGAGACTTCCGGAAAATTGTGCGAAAGATAACTTCCGATGGAATCTATCTGCCACTGGGTGATATTGTCAACCACTCCGGTCACCTCGATGTCATAAATGTAACTTGTTCCGGAAACGTTCGACACATATTCTTCCGGGGTGTCATAGCGATATGAGGTGAACAGCCATCCGGGAATGATCACCTTCTTGGTGCCGCCAACCCTCATGCTGCTGATTGCCTCGTCAACGCCGGCATAGAGTGAGTTTCCTATTCTGCTCCAGACTTGCGGACCATAATAATTATACTCTTCGTATGTGCCGAGCTGCTTTGCCACCGACTCTCTCGTGGTGGCCGAAATGTTCCCGTCAAGCCCGGAAATGACATAATTGGCAATCACATACGGACTCTGCTCGTAATCGCCCACCGGATCCCCGTCGCCTTCAGTCTCCTCGATGACATATGCACCGAGAGGGGTCGGCTCCAGATCAGGATAATGGACAAGCATCCACGCATCAAAGTATTCCTTGTCGGAAACACCCGATGAACTTGATGCCTCCTTTGCACACCCTGCCACAGCAATCATGGACAGCAGGGATATTGAATATAAAATAGTTCTGTTCATTTTCATTCATGTCTTGACGGCGCGCAGTCCTGCAGGAATCGTGCCGCTGCCCTTTCCACATATTGTGCCGCCGAGGCTGCCGAAGCAATGTCATCCGGAAAGAACAGTCTTCCTCCCGCAGCATGGAAATGACCGCCGCCATGGAAATGTTCCCTGGCAAAATCAGAAGAGCTGCAGTCGCCTGTCGAGCGCACTGAAACCCTGAAAAAGCCGTTGTCCTCCTTGAGAAAAATGCTCATGCGTATACCGGCTATCCCAAGCGGCATATTCACGAAGCCTTCAGTATCCCCGTCGGCCAGGGAGAAGCGCTTCAGAGTCTCACTGTCAAAGACCGCATAGGCAATGCCTCCAGGCAGAAGAGTCAATTTCTCCGTCAGGAAACACCCCATCGCGCGGAAACGGTTCTCCCGGTACTGGTTATACAGTCTGAAAAGGATGGCATCCCTGTCAACCCCTGAGGCAAGCAGTCTCGAAGCCATGCGGAATGTTCCAGGAAATACCGAATTTGCAAAATTGTTTGTGTCCGTAGTCATTCCCACCATCAGCGGCGTTCCGATCGCCACCGGGAACTTTTTCTTCCGGCGTATGTCCGGCATAGCAGAAATCAGGCCGAAGAGCAGTTCACTCGTGGATGAAACTTCAGTCTCGCTGAAAACGAGGTCATAATCAGCGACAGACGGGTCAAGATGGTGGTCAACAAGCACTTTTGGCGCCCTGGATCTTCTCAGCGCAGGCTCAAGGAGCCCGGTTCTGTCCGGTGAATTGTGGTCGAGGCAGACAAGCAGGTCACAGGATGCGACACATTCAGATGCAGCCTCAGCATTATCCGCCGCAATGATGAAATCATCCCCCGACAAAATGAAATCCAGATAATCAGGATAGCTGTCCGGAAGAAGCAGTACAGCCTGTTTGCCCCTGAAATCCCGAAGGTAGCGGAGAAGCGCCGCAGAACTTCCGAGAGCATCGCCGTCAGGATGCACATGAACGGCCAGTCCTATCTTCGAGGACCCGGCGAACATGGCGTCAAGACGCTGCAGTTCCGATTTGTAGGCAGTCACCATAATGCTAAAAAACCACGGCAAAATTAATAATAATATTGCATTTGATAAATCGTTTTCATAACTTTGTACGACTTGTATGATACTAATAAAATAACCATAACAAAATGAACAAGACAGTCAAGATTATCGTTGAAGCCGTGCTCTTCATCATCATCGTTCTCCTGGTGGTTGCCAATGTCAGAAGCATCAGGGGTCCCCTGGACTTCAACAAGCAGAAAGACTATCGCGAGGAGGTAGCCATTCAGAGGCTCAAGGACATCCGTACCCTTCAGGTGGCTTACAAGACCGTTAACGGGAAGTTCACCTCAACAATCGACTCTCTCAAGATGTTCTACGAGACCGGCAAGATGCCCATTGTGCTTCAGATAGGCTCCGAGGACGATTCTGTTGCAGTGGCACACACCGAACAGGTCAAGAAGGCCAACCGCAGGCTTACAAACGAAGACCTTTACAAAATGTATCTCGCCGGAGACCACAATCTCGTTTTCTCCATTGAGAACACCATTGCAGTAAAGGATACCCTTTTCAACGGACGCTCAGACTTCAACATTGACTCTCTCAAGACCATTCCGTTCTCAGGCGGTGACCCCGTTATCATGGACGCCGTTGTCAGGACAGTTTCAGGCGTACCTGTTCCTCTCTTCGAGGCCAAGATGCCGTACAAGTCACTGCTCAAGGGTCTGAACAACCAGCTTCGCATCAACCTTGACGCTGATCGTGAGTCCCAGAACAAGTACGAAGGACTTCAGGTCGGCTCCGTGACTTCTCCTAACAACAACGCAGGAAACTGGGAATAGTGTTCACTCTTGTCCCCTCAAATTTCTTCAACCCCGAAAAGGAGCGTGAAGCCCTCGAAGGAGTTGCACAGTTTGGGAAGGACTGCGCAGTAAGACATATAGATATCCCTCAATATGACGCTGTCCTTGTCTATTCCATAGATGAGGACAGTGTTGTTTCTGCCACAGAGATGACGGATATCCTGTCCAGACTCCCGGACTGTCCGGCATACAACAAGATATTGTGCAGTATACGCGGAGAGAGACTGTTCATAGGAATCGCTCAGGGCAAGTCGCTTCTTCTCGCCAACTGCTTCGGCATACAGGACTTCACGACTGCAGAGTACTACATATTCCTTGCAGTGAAATCTCTGCAGATAAACCCTGAAGTGTCTACAATATGCTGGACCTCCAAGCTGGAGCCTTCGCAGGAAATGTCACTGTACCGCTACTTCAAGGCTGTGGTTATAGCTTGATGCTGCAACCGAGGCGGTCCCGTACAGGGCCACCTCACAAAACATAAGATTATGAAAAAATATCTGGCTGAAATGATCGGGACCATGGTCCTGGTACTTATGGGCTGCGGTAGTGCCGTATTTGCCGGCAGCGTCGCAGGGACAGTAGGGGCCGGAGTCGGGACACTTGGAGTGGCACTGGCTTTTGGTCTTGCAGTTATCGCTATGGCCTATGCCATAGGCGGGATTTCCGGTTGTCACATCAATCCCGCAATCACCTTCGGCGTGTTTCTCAGCGGAAGAATGAAAGGGAGAGACGCCGCAATGTACATGCTTTTTCAGGTAATCGGAGCAATTGTCGGATCGGCCATACTCTATGCCCTGGTCTCAACCGGAACTCATGACGGCCCAACCAGCACGGGTTCCAACAGTTTCAAGGACGGAATGATGCTGCAGGCATTTGTGGCAGAAGCCGTGTTCACATTCATCTTCGTGCTCGTGGTACTTGGCGCCACAGATGAGAAGAAAGGAGCCGGCAACCTCGCAGGACTGGCAATCGGACTCACACTGGTCCTGATCCATATCGTCTGCATTCCCATTACCGGTACATCTGTCAATCCGGCAAGAAGCATCGGCCCTGCCCTCTTCGATGGAGGAGTTGCACTCAAGCAATTGTGGCTGTTCATCGTGGCCCCGCTGGTCGGCGCAGCACTGAGCGCCGGAGTCTGGAAAGTGCTTTCCAGCGACAAAAACGGCAAATAGCCGATGAGAATAATCGGAGGCAAGCTCAAGGGAAAGACTATCCTTCCCCCTAAAGGCTATGAAGCCCGTCCCACGACGGACTTTGCCAAGGAAGGCCTGTTCAACGTGCTTGACAACGAATACGAATTTGACGGGCTGAAGGTCCTAGACCTGTTCGGGGGAACCGGTGCGATTGCCTTTGAATTCGGATCACGGGGTGCATCAAGAGTATACAGCGTTGAAATGAACAGGGACAACGCAAGGTTCATCAGGACCGAAGCTGCGAAACTTGGGCTGGACAACGTCACGGCAGTCCACAGCAATGTGTTTGATTTCCTGCCCATTTGCCGGGAGAAGTTCGACATTGTTTTTGCGGATCCCCCCTACAGCCTTGAGGGTCTGGACAGCATTCCTGACAAGGTCCTCGGAATGGACATAATGCATCCGGGAGCATATTTCATCCTCGAGCACGGAGGGGAATATTCATTCGCCTCGCATCCGATGTTCAAGAAAGAAAAAGTCTACGGAAGAGTGCACTTCTCGTTTTTCGAGAAATAAGAAAACAGGCAGCCTGATTTCGGCTGCCTGTTTTCTCAAATAAATTCGTGCCTTGCGTCAGGTAACGTCAGTCGGCATCACATACCTGTGAAACTCCGGCTTCAGGAGAAACGATGTGTCCGGTGATCTGGCCGCTGCATGCTGCTGCGTTGGCCTCATCGGTGTCAATATGCATGGCAAGAGCATACTTGTCGGAAACCCTGACAACGGTGTCTCCGAATATGACTTTCCTGCCTGTCTCCTGTTCGATCTCAACCGAAACGATCTGCCCGTTCTTCACGCCGAAAGCGGCAGCATCCTCGGGAGTCATATGCACGTGCCTGCGGGCAATTATCACTCCCTCCTTTAGTTCTACTTCTCCGCAGGGACCTATGATTTTGCATGGAGCTGATCCGGCGACATCCCCGCTCTCCCTTACAGGAGCAACAATCCCGACTGTACGGGCATCGGTAAACGAAAGTTCAACCTGGTTCTCCGGGCGCACAGGTCCGAGAATTGAACATTTGAGACTTGACTTTGGCCCTACTACCTCAACCTTCTGATTGGAAGCATACTGACCCGGCTGAGACAGTGGCTTCTTGATCTCAAGTTCGAATCCTTTACCGAAAAGGATATCAAGAGTCTCACGTGTCACATGCACGTGACGGGCAGAAGTCTCGATGATAAAGTTGTTCATATTATTTGTCTGATTTACTGGTCGGATACAATATGCATGGTGTCCCTTGCAATTACAAGTTCCTCATTGGTAGGAATCATTGCCACCTTGACCTTGGAATCCGGTGCGGATATTATTGCGTCATCGGAACGCGCGGCCTCGTTGGCCTCGTTGTCTATCTTGACCCCGACATACTCGAAGCTGTCGCATATCTGACGGCGCAGCCAAGGATTGTTCTCGCCTATTCCTGCCGTGAAGACAAGAAGGTCGACGCCTCCAAGTTCAGCAATGTATGCTCCAATATTCTTGACGGTGTCAAGAATGAGCTTCCTGATTACCATCATTGCCCTCTTGTCGCCTTCATCGGCCATGGACTTGAGGTCCCTGAGATCGGAAGTCTTGCCCGAAAGGCCAAGGAAACCGCTCTTCTTGTTCATGATGTCGGTCATCTGGTCAGGCGTAAGATTTTCCTTCTTCATTATGTAAGGCACAATGTTGGCATCGATGTTTCCGCAACGGGTACCCATTATCATGCCCTCAAGAGGAGTAAAGCCCATAGACGTGTCGACACATTTGCCGTTCTCGATTGCGGTTATGGAACTTCCGTTGCCCATGTGGCAGGTAATGATGCGGGAATTGTTTATGTCAATGCCGGCGAAACGGGCTCCGTGCCTTGATACATACAGGTGGGACGTGCCGTGCGCTCCGTAGCGGCGCACGCGGTATTTCTCGTAATACTCATACGGAAGCGCATACATATATGCTGCCGGCTGCATCGTCTGATGAAAAGCGGTATCAAAGGTGACGACCTGGGGAACATCCGGAAGGACCGCAGAGACTGCGCGGATTCCGAGAAGGTGTGCAGGATTGTGGAGAGGGGCAAAATCACAGCAGATCTCTATCTTGCGGAGCACGTCGTCATCAACGAGGGTACTTCCGGAGAAGAAATCCGCACCCTGAACGATTCTGTGGCCGACGGCCTCAATGTCATCGAAACTGCGGAGCACTCCGTGGACAGGGTCCACAAGAAGATCCAGCACAAGTTTCATTCCCACCTTATGGTCAGGTATGTTCAGGGTCTCAGCATAAGGTTCCTTGCCGGTGGGTTTATGGGTTATCTTGCCTTCAGGCAAACCGATCTTCTCAACTATTCCCTTGGCCAGAAGATCATAAACATCGTCACTCTTCATGTCAAGCAGCTGATACTTGATCGAAGAGCTTCCGCAGTTGATTACTAAAATTATCATATCAATTATCAGAATAGCATGCAAAAATACTAATAAATTGCTTATTTTCGTAAAAATCTGATTGAAATGCGCGAGGGGAAGGATATCGTGGCGGTTTCAATCCCATTTTCAGCAGGAGTGGCAACGGCGGCATATTTGCCGCCCGGGTCAGTATCGCCGGACCTGGCTGCAGGTGCATGTTGCATTGCTGCAGCCGGGCTGCTTGCACTATGCTGCCGCAAGAGCGGCAAGACAGCAGCACTCATGCCAATGTTTTTCTTCACAGGCATGCTTTGCTGCTTCACTGCTCTCTCCTCCGTATGTCCGGAAAGACAACAAGGCGGTTTGCCACAAAGGGCACTTGAAGCACTCTCTTCTGTAATCGACGGCTGCGGATTCCCGCACGGGCAGACAGGACCTCTCGTAAAAGCCCTGATCTCCGGACAAAGGGAGAGCTTGTCTCCGGAAACCGTAAATGCCTTCAGGAATTCCGGCGCAGCCCACATCCTATCATTGTCGGGGCTGCACATGGGCGTGATCTATGGCATTCTGCACAAAAGTCTCGCATGGGTCGGGAGAAGCCGTTTCGCCGCAACGGCAAAAGCAATCCTCACGATAACCGCAGCAGGATTCTTCACCCTGATGACAGGATGCGGACCCTCGGTAACCAGGGCATTCCTCTTCATAGTGATCAATGAAACGGCAAGGCTGCTGCCGGGAAGGAAAAGACGTCCCGTCGCTGTACTCTGTACGGCACTGATGATACAGCTCATAGCGAATCCCATGAACATCAAATCCGTAAGTTTCCAGTTGTCCTACCTGGCCATGCTGGCAATATTCACACTGTTCCCGACATTGGACTCATGGTACCCGCGTTCCGGGCGCAGGGACCCGATGCGCAGAATCTGGACATCTGCGGCACTCACGGTTTCATGCCAGATATTCACGGCTCCGCTGGCATGGTGGTACTTCAGGTCCTTTCCTGCCTACTTCCTCATCTCAAACCTGATTGCACTGCCGTTGTCCGAGTGTCTGATATTGTGTTCTGTCGTCACTGTGGCCGCGTCCGCAGCGGGCCTGTGTCCGGATATGCTCAAGGGCCTGACCGATCTTCTCGCCCAGGCCCTCGTAAAAACGCTGGAAATAATCTCCAGCCTATAAATCACGCACGCATCTTACGGAAAATCCGAAATCGGTCTTGGGCAGAGCCCCCCAATACACCGTGTCATAGCCGGCAACTATATACCTCAACACCCCGTTGCCGCCGTATTCGTCCGAAGTCCAGAATGCAGCATACTCATAGACATAGTTGAAATCGTATTCTCCATCCTCGACTGAGGCGTAGCCGACAGGCATTACCGACAAGCCGGCAGCATTGGTGACATTGACTTCCCGCCAATATTCCCACATTCTGGTGCCGTTGAAGTAAAGATTCTCAAGGAGATCACCGGCAAGGCCCTCATAATCCGATCCCGGGACTGACGTGTCGCCATATTTTTCAGCCACCTTGCCCCAATCCTCGTCCGAGGCGAGCCTCCATCCGTCAGGGCAGGCTGTCTGCGCCTCTTCCCAGTCATAATAGCGGCCGAATATGTCCGACATTGCGTCGCAATCCTGAAACGGCTTTCCGGCACCTTCCCATGCAAGATTCTGTCTCATCCACTCAGTATCGCCTATGACCGAAGTATAATAGACTTTGCCGTCTCTTTGATCAGTGAATGTCCTGTCCTCCGCGCCGATCCCGAACCCGGTGATTGACCCGTTACCGTCAACTCCGGACTTGACGACAGTGAAACTCTTGCTTCCGCTGGTATTGACATAGTCTCCACCAAAGGCAGTCAAAGTAAGGGTGAAGTTGCCCAGGGAATCAGCTACCTCATACTCGTATTCCTGCAGCAGCACAGTCCCGTCTTCAGTCAGCAGGGTATCCTTTATTCCCGTTACCGGAGCAGTGAAGAAATAGCCGACTTTACCTCCGTCTCCCCTTGTCACCGTCTTGAGCGTGTCAAGATTGAAACTCTTGGCATATCCGGGCTGAACATAAGTCGGGAAGTCCAGCTTGATGCTGCCGTCCATATATTTGACTTCAGTTTCCTCATCCTTTTTGCAGGACAATACGGCCAACGCGGCAAATGCGACCAAAAATGGTATCCTCAGGAGCTTCATCATTAAGATTTTAGTTTGCAAATATGCGCATAATTGTATGAAAAACCGCTAACTTTGTGCAAATACTTTGCCTGACAATGAACATCAAGAATTTTTTTCCTGCATTCTGCGCCGTGCTCCTCTTGTGCGGCTGTTCGACGAAAGACTATACCGAATTCAGCGGATATGCCCAGGGCGGCACATACAGGGTTAAAGTGAACTTGGAGGACATACGGGTTCCACGGGACGAAATTGCCGCAGCCATCGACTCGCTTCTCACAGGAATTGACTTCAGCATATCCGGCTACAACCACAACTCCCTCCTGAGCAGGAGAAATGCCGGCGAGGAGATAGTTCCGGACAGGTATTTCAGCGAGATAAGCGCCCTTGCGGAGAAATACAAGGCAATGACCGGCGGGGCATTTGACCCGTCGAGCGGTCCACTCTTCGACATCTGGGGATTCGGGTTCACTTCCGACAGCCTGCCTTCCAGGGAACGCATTGAAATGGCAATGGAAGAATGCAGGCAAAACAAGACATTGAATTTCAACGCCATAGCACAAGGCTACAGCTGCGACGTAATTGCCGGATACCTTTATTCGATAGGAGCAAAGGACATGCTTGTCGACATTGGCGAGATATATTGTGACGGACTGAATCCCTCCGGCACCGGTTGGACCATAGGCGTCGACAACCCCGTTGACGGGAACAACAGCCCCGGAACAGACCTGCGCGGAATATGGCAGTCGGACGGAAGCGCCTGCGGAGTTGTCACCTCAGGCAATTACCGCAAGTTTTACATAAAGGATGGGAAGAAATATGCCCATACAATTGATCCGCGCACAGGTTATCCCGTTGAGCACGATCTGCTCAGCGCGACGATAGTTGCGCCGACTGCAGCCGAAGCCGATGCCATCGCCACCGCCTGCATGGTATGGGGGCCGGAAAAAGCAAAGGAATTCATCGAATCCAGGCCTGAAATTGAAGGCTACCTGATCACTTCCGGAGGTGTATGGACATCTTCGGGATTCAGGCTGCAGGAGTAAACGTCTTTTTAGTATATTTGTATTTTGCAATTGACTTTGGACATGAACAGTGAATCTTACAACACAGGACTTGACTACAATACCCAGAGAGAAAAACTCACAATGCCCGAATACGGCAGGAACGTGCTCAAGATGATCGAGAAGCTCAAGGAGATTCCCGACAGGGACAAGCGTTCCGAACAGGCCCGGGCGGTTGTGAAGGTGATGGAGGCCCTCAATCCGCAGGTACACACCCAGGACAACTACGAGCACAAGCTCTGGGATCACCTGTACATGATGGCAGGTTACGATCTTGATGTGGATTCTCCCTATCCATGTCCCGTGGCAGAAGAATTCAACACCGCGCCTGTGCCCATTCCGATGAAAGACATAAAAATAAAGGCCACGCATTACGGAAGGAATATCGAGAAGATCATCAATCTGCTCTGCGAAGTGCCCGACGGTGAGGCAAAGACTGAAATGCTCCGCTGCCTGGCAATATACATGCGCCAGCAGTACCTCATCTGGAACAAGGACAGCGTTGCCGACGAGACCATATTCAATGACATAGAGAAACTCTCAGACTACAGGATAAAGGTGCCTGAAAACATCACGCTGTCAAGGATCTCTGGAGACGCAAACTTCTCACGTCCTGGCATGGGCATAAATGTAGGCCAGCCAGGAAGCCAGAAAAACAGACAATACCGCAACAACAGAAGACAAAACAAGAAAAAATGAGAGTCTTTGGGAACTGGGACAAGGAAGAAAAAGCTTCCGCCGTCCGCATCTTGGGGCTCATCACGGCGGCACTTACTGTATTCATACTTATTGCATGCATATCCTACCTCTTCCACTGGAAGCAGGACATGAGTCTGCTTGGGGACAAGGAATCCATGCAAGCCGCCCAATCAGTCGGAAATGCAGCCGGGACACTCGGGACAAGAACGGGCAATCTTCTTATATGCGAGTTGTTCGGCATGGGCAGTTTCTGCCTTCTGCTGATCCTTGGAGCCACGACAGTGAGGCTGCTGCTGAACAGATGGCGCCGGTCGCTGATAAAGACAGCGCTCATCGCCCTGTTCGGAGCATTCATCTCATCCTTGTTTTTTGCATACTGCGGTAATATCGCAGGGCTAGACGATATTTTCGGCGGCGGCCTCGGAGGACGCTGCGGAGCCTTGGTCGTACAATGGGCAGAGAAACTCCTCGGAACGATAGTGACCGGTTTCATCATCCTCATTCTTGTAGCCGCTTTCCTGTTCTTCTCCTCAAAGAAATTCAACCGATGGTTTGCATCACTGGGCGAAGCCGACAAGAAAAAAGCCACGAACAAGAGCAGGGACAAGGCAGACAAAGAGGAAAAACTGCCCGGTGACCTCGGCGATGAGCCAGAGCCTGAGCCCGAACTCGCGCCTGAACCTGAACCCGAGCCTGATCCTGTTGGTCCGGAATCCGTACAATTGCCGGACCCGGCATCTCAAATATCCCCTGCTGCCAGGGCTGTGGTTCCGCAGACGGTCGAACCTTCACAAGGCAACGCAGACGGCTCCTTCCAGATCATTTCGGACGGGACCCTGAGCACGGAAGTCACCCAGGATCTTAAGCCCATCGACAACAGGCTGGACCCGCCTGACGGACTGCCTCAATACCAGTTCCCCTCAATCGACCTGCTCAAGGACTACAGGAATTCACGCAGGGAGGTCTCAACGGAGGAACTTACCCGCAACAACAACAAGATCAGGGCGGCCCTTGCGAACTACAAGATCCAGGTGACTGATGTCAAGGCAGTGGTAGGACCGACCGTAACCCTTTACAAGATATATCCGGCTCCAGGTGTCAAGATCTCCGAGATAAAGAATCGGCAGGAGGATATTGCGCTGTCGCTCAACGCCAAGGGAGTCCGTGTAACGACTCTCTCCGACGCCGTGGGCATTGAGGTCGCAAATGACTACGCCTCAATCGTTCCGCTGAAGGCGCTGCTCAACGATGATGCCTTCAGGAACAGCAAGGCCGAACTTCCGGTCGCCATAGGATACACAATCACCCAGAAAGTGAAAGTGTTCGACCTGGCGGATGCACCGCACCTGCTGATTGCCGGAGCGACCAAGCAGGGAAAGTCGGTTGGCATCAATGTAATCGTGTCGTCCCTGCTGTACAGCAAGCATCCCTCTGAACTGAAATTCGTCTTCATAGACCCGAAAATGGTGGAATTCTCCGCCTACAGCGAATTGTACAAGCACTATCTGGCCGTTTTGCCTGACGCAGGGTCCGAAGAAGAAGAGAAGGCTTCGGCGATAGTGAAAAACGCAAAGAACGCCGAAAAGATACTGCGGTCACTCTGCATAGAGATGGACGAGCGCTATGAGCTGCTCAGCAAGGCGGGAGTGAACAAGATCAGCCTCTACAACGAAAAATACAAGCAGCGCAAACTGCGGCCTGACCATGGCCACAGGTTCCTGCCGTACATAGTGACAGTGGTCGATGAGTATGCCGACCTGACAATGACCACAGGGGCATCGCCCGAAGTACGTGCAGCCAGCCGCAGCATCACCAACTCCATCATCAGACTTGCGCAGAAAGGCCGTGCGGCAGGACTGCATGTGGTCCTGGCTACCCAAAGGCCTTCCGTGAATGTCATATCCGGAGTAATCAAGAGCAACTTCCCTATGCGAATAGCCTTCCGCGTAGCCTCAAAGACAGATTCAATGACGCGACGGGGGCAGACAAGCTGATCGGACGCGGGGACATGCTCTTCTCCGCAGGAATTGACACTGAACGAATACAGTGCGCCCTGATTGAAGGCGACGAAATTTCTGCAATCACCAGGTTCATAGGAGAACAGACCGGCTACGGCAAATGCTACAACACGCCATACTACCTTCCCGCTGCAGACGACGCCTCTTCAGACGGGACAGAGCCCGGATCTCTCAATGTCAACAGTCTTGACGAACGTTTTGAGGAAGCGGCCAGAATGGTCGTAAGTTCACAGAAAGGATCGACTTCCGATCTTCAGCGCAAACTCGGGATGGGATACGCCAAGGCCGGAAGGGTAATGGACCAGCTGGAAGCTGCGGGAATAGTCGGGCCGCAGGAAGGCTCAAAGCCGAGGCAGGTGCTGATTTCCGACCCCGATGCTCTTGAGGATCTACTAAGCTCACTCCGGAAATGAGAGCTCTACGCATGATCATGGCAACGGTCGTGGGGTGCCTGTGTCTCTGCACAGCGTCCGCACAGACCGCAGAAACAATCGACCGGATTCTAGAAAAGTCGAAAACGGAGCGCGTCACATTGAACTACACCTGTTCAATATCTGAGTTGTCTCCGGTGACCATAAGAGGCAAGCTGATAATCCAGGGAGACTGCTACTTCGCCGAAGGCTACGGAATGCGCATCTACTGCAACGGAAGCACAAGATGGACCATAGACACGGACAGCAAGGAAGTCTACATCGAGAATGCCGGAGGGGTTGAAGAGGTTCTGGGGTACAGGGATTCAGTCAGCAACCTGAAGATATCAGACGTCAAATACTCGCCTCAGTCAAGCAGTTCGGTATTCGACTTCGACATCTCCACACTGGATTCATCCTGGGTAATAACAGACCTCCGCTAAGTATTAATCCCTCATCCAAAAGCCGGTGGCCTCACGGCCACCGGCAAAAACCACATGTAAAGAAAGTACTCTAATTTCAGGTTAGAGCCAATATGACTGATACCAAACGCCAAAAAGGCACATGAAAGACATGCACCTCACGATAAAACAAAAATCATCGGGGATCATTCATTCTGTCGGTGACTGCGGTTATCAGTTTTGTGTCCGGCGGCAAATATATGACAAAAAAACATTATCCAAAACGGACACCTGTCATATAAATGCACAGGAAGCGCCGTCACCGCAAGTCAGCGGACAATCTGCTATGGTATAGCTATGCTGTATGTGCGCCCTGACTTGTTGGTGAGCTTGTCGCTCCGCAGCCAAAGATTTGCCTGCTTCAGGGCAGCATAGGTCACGCCGTGCTCCTCGGCAAAATCCACCAGGCTCGGGATGGGGCCGCTCACCGTCACGGTAGTGCGAGGAGGGACATAAGGATACATGTCAGAAGGCTTGACATCGAAGCCGAACGCAGCAGGGTCGGCAAAGAGCATCTTCACGGCAAGAAGCCTGAAAATATAGCGGGAAGTCTCCTCCATCATCCAGAGTTCAAGAGCAGTATCCTGCCTTTGGCTTTCAAGCCTGCGCTGAATCCCGTTCTGTCCTGCATTGTAGCTGGCGGCAACCGTGATCCAGTCACCGAATTTCTCATAAGCCTCCCTGAAATATTCGCAAGCAACCACGGTCTCCTTCTCGACATTGTACCGTTCATCGACTTCGGAATCGACTACCAGCCCATGAGCCTGTGCGGTCGACTTCACGACCTGCCAGATTCCGGCGGCACCGGCAGCGGAAAGCGCCTTAGGATCCAGGTTGCTCTCTATTGCCATGAGATATTTGAAATCGTCCGGTATTCCTTCCCTCTTGAGGATAGGCTCCACAATCGCGAAATACCTTGCCGATCTCTTGAGCATCAGTGTAGTATTCGTGTGCATATAAGTGAACGAAATGAGCTCGCGGTCCATTCGCTCATAAAAATCCTGCCTGTCAAAACGCACCGTATCTCCGGCAAAGACCGAATACGCAGGCACTGCAGGAGCTTTTTTGTGAATTTCTTCAGGCTCATACAGCGACTGGGCATCAACAGACTGGCAATAAGCCAGAAAAAACATTGCTGCACACACAAACTTGATCATATCAATACACATTTGTCATCAAAAACATACCAGACGATTCCTGACTTCACCCTGAAGCCGAGATCCGAATACAGCGCGGCATATTCACGCACCTGGGAGACATGGCTTCCGGATTCGCGTCCGAACTTGAAATCTATGATCACCACTCCGTCAGGATCAAATACTACTCTGTCCGGGCGATGTTCGCTTCCGTCACGACCAATAATACTGCGTTCACGGTACACTTTTGTCCCGGTCCCCGGGAACCACTCCGGATGGGCCGACACACGTGCTTTCAGCAGCCGGCAGGCCTCAGCTGCAGCATCCTGGCCAAGCGCGCCGGAAACGGCGGATTCGGCAACTGAAGATTCCACATCCCCCGGTCCGTTCACTCTGGAAAGGATGTCATGCAGAACAATACCGCTGATTCTTGGAGACATGTCCGCAGAATCATCTTCTCCGAAGAAATCAGAAGCCTCAACAGAGGGGACAAGCCTGCCGCTGATGGCAATGGAAGGATATGAAGCCGGAAAGTCCGACACATCAGCGGCAGGCTTGCGCTCCATGCGGGAAAAATCATAAGGGCTTCCGAAGATGCACTCGTCGCTCGCTCCGGCAAAGGCATAAAGGAAATCGGAGAATCTGGAATATGCCTGTTTCCCACCTTTCGCAATATTGTCGCGCAGAGTCTTTGCAGGGGGAGCCGCTATAATGTGCATGCTTTTGACTGCACGGGTCAGGGCTACATACATCATGTTCATGTTGTCCACAAGCTGCATGCGGCGTTCTTCCGCATAAGCATCAGCAAAACCGCCTTCCTCCATGCCAGAAACAAGATCTACAGGATAAATTCCGTCCAGAATCCCGTCTGCCCCGACGCTTTTCGCATCAAGCCTGCACCAGCGCACTCTGTGCTTGTAGACAGGCACCTTGTCCGCAAACGGGAATATCACATGCGGAAACTCGAGACCCTTGGCCTTGTGGATAGTCATGATCCGCACTGCAGACGAGTCTTCTGGCGAGCTTATCTTCAACCCGGACTTCTCCCAATATTTTAGCCAGCCTCGCAGATTGTTGCCGTACACGGATGTCCACTTGAGCAACTCATCCATATAGGCCTGAATGAAAAGTGTCTCTCCGTCAACAGTCTCAGGATGGGTCTCATGAAGAGACCTCAGCAATGCCTCGCAGAAATCCACAAGCGAATGACACTCTGCCGGGAATTCCACGGACAGGGAATCCGCGACAAACTTGCCTATGGCATCCTCCGGATTGTCATATGCCGACATCAGTGAAACAAGACGGCGTACTGTCAAAGAAGCGTTCACGGAAAGGGAGTCATCGGATATTACCGGAATGCCCTTCCCGATCAGACAGGATGCAATATCGGAACCCTGTTCCCTCTGCCTAACCAATATCGCGATATCTCCGGGCACGGCTCCGGCTTCAAGGGCAGCACGGACGGAATTATATGTGGCCTCAAGCTGGTCATCGCAGAAAGACAACCTCACAAATCCTTCCTGACTGTCAGTGCTCATGGGAATCTGCTCCACATCAGAATAAATGTCACTGAGTCCGAAAGTCTCAGCCGCAGCAGAGAAAAACCGGTTGTTGAAACCGACAATTGCCCTGCAGCTCCGCCAGTTGTGCTTAAGCGTCTCAATGCAGGCTTTGGGGAACTCTTCTGTCACCCTGTTTCCGAGAAGCCTCCAGTCAGAATTCCTGAAACGGTATATGCTCTGCTTCACGTCTCCGACTATCAGATTTCCCCCGCCCTTGGACTCGCTTTCTTTCAAAAGCGGCAGGAAATTGTCCCACTGGATGTTCGAGGTGTCCTGAAACTCATCCAGGAGGAAACTTTCATAGCGAACTCCGAGTTTCTCGTACACAAAGGGGGCATCGGAGCCATTGATGATGTCGCGAAGTATGGTATTCGATTCATCAAGGCTCATCACGTTCTTCTCCTTGAGCAGGGCGTCAAACTCCCTGTAGAAATCTCCTGCCAGCCCCAGGCTGAAAGTGAGTTTCCCCACGACGAATGCGGTAAGATATGCCGGATAGAATTCATCCTTGATTTCCTGAAGCTCGGGATTTTTCTTCAGCAATTTCTTGCGGCCTTCGAATTTCACCATCTCTCCCGGCCCAACTGTCAGTCCAAAACGCGCCACGGACTCGGTGAAATCCCTTGTCACCCTAGAACATTCTTTTCTGATTTCCCCAAGACGTTCCTTTCCGAAAGCCTTGAGGTCATCAATCCCGAAACGCTCGGCAAGCTCGCGGTGCTCTTCAGACTTCAGGAGTTTCCCCATATCGTAAAGACTGTCCTCTATCTTGAGCCTGGTCCCCTGCTCCAGTCTCTCCGCCACACTTGAATTGATCCAGCGTATCGTGTCTTCGTCCTCCTCGGTAAGCGAGTCCAGTATCCTGTCCATTGCTTCACGGATGAGGGACTCCTTGTCCAACTCTATCTGATAGTCCGCGAACTGGCCTATCTCCCTCGAGAAGGCCTTGAGCGTCTGCTGGAAAAAACGGTCTATGGTGCTGACGGAAAATGCTCCATAATCGTTCAGAAGATTCAGCAGCACTTCTCTGGCCCCCGGGTCTTCCGACGAACGCCTGTAAAGGTCTCCAAGAATGCGGGCCTTCATCTCGGCAGTAGCCTTGTTGGTGAAGGTCACTGCCAGTATGTGACGATACTGACGGGGATCATCGCTGTCGAGAATAAGACCGAGATAGGTCTTCGACAGATTGAAAGTCTTGCCTGAACCGGCACTGGCCTTGAGTACCTTCATCGTCCGCAAATGGTTTTGAAATCACAATATTTGCACGTGTTCTCCCTGTCGTCAGTACGCCTGAAGGGGACATTCAGGTCAGAAAGCTCAGCCAGGACCGAATCGAGCCTGCCGGCCATGAGCGCGTTGAATACAGGGTTGAGCTCAACATTCTCGACGGGATTCACGAAAAGGCGCTGCGTCTGGTATATGGAGTTCACGATTTTCTTTCCGCCGACGACCTCCGCAGGGACACCGGAGCCGTCAGTCGCCCGCCCCTCCGACAGCAGTCTGTCATACAAATAAAGCTGCAGGGCAATATTCGGACGTTTGCGGTTGTCAGGGCCAAAAAGTTTCTCCACTACAGAAGCGGCATTGTCCTCATTTATGATGAAGTCGTCGTCCGTGACCTTCCCGGTCTTGTAGTCAACCACCCGCAGCTCTCCGGGGGTGATGCTGTCCAGCCTGTCAATATAGCCGACAAAACTGAAATCTCCTATCTTCATCTTGCGCCTGTGTTCCAGGCCAAGAATGCGCATACTGTCCTTGCCCAGCGAGTCCATAAGCTCCATGTCTCTCCGGATGACCTGAACGACATAGCGGCATATCATGTCGGAATAAATGATGTTCTTCCCGGCAATCTCGAAATTATGGAGTTTATCCATGATGAGGCCGCACACCTTGTCCTTTACCGCTCCGCCGTCAAGAAGTGTCTTCAGATAAGACCTGGTCAACAGGCCGTCAGGTACGGAATACAGTTCCTGCATGGCCTGATGGAAAACAGAACCTATCTGTCCGGCATCAAGCGCATCTTCCGTCTCGTCAGGCTTGGCAAGACCTTTCACGCAATGATAATAGAATTTCACCTGACAGTTGAGATAGTCCTTCAGGGTCGAGGCGGACAGATTAATACTGTGCAGCTGGTCAAGGTCACCAGCCGTTTTCTCAATCGTGTCACCGGAATCAACCAGAGTTATCGTGGACTTTGCCACATGCCTGACCGGCTTCATGCCGTATAGCATCTCAATCTGCTTGATATATCTGCTTTCCTCTCCACTGTTGAGACCCTCCGTACGGGAGTCATAAAGCAGCCACACATTGGAGGCCCGCTGGATCATGCGGTAGAAGTAATAAGCCCATACAGCATCCTGGAACTCATATGTCGGCAGACCGAAACCGCGCCTGAGTTCCGGCGGAATGAATGATGAAGCGACATTCCTCCGGGGGAAGATCCCCTCGTTGCAGTTGAGCACCACAATATTGTCAAAATCAAGCGCCCTGGTTTCCAGGGGCCCCATTATCTGGAGGCCCTTGAGAGGCTCTCCGCGGAAAGGCACGGAAACAGCCGATGCAAGGCTTCCCAGGAGACGGAACCAGCTCGACGGCAGCAGCTCCAGCCTGAAAGACTTCAGCCCCAGTATCAGCTGGCAATATTCCTTCGCGAAATCCAGTTCAACTGCCATATCCCCGGATTCACTTAGACGAGGAGCCAGAACCTTGATTATCTCCAGCTGATAGTCCTGAAGTGCCGCCACCGTCTCGGGATCCGCAGCCGCATTGTTCTTGGCAACCGCCCGGAAGACGGCCTTGAACAGCGGCGTTGCCGACAGTCGCGACTCCTCAATATAATATCCGGCATCTTTTCTGATGTCCGAGGCCAACTTCCTGTCATCCTCGTCCATGGATGCCCGGAAAATGCTGTCTGCAAAAACTGACCATACCGTCTCACGATAGAAATACCATTTCCCGTCCTTTTCGCGAAGATGCATCTGGAGAGCGGAGAGACTGTTCATGAACGCCCAAAACCCGCTTGCGTTCATCGGGTAGCCCATTGTCACGTTTATGTCGGCAATCCTGGCCGGGATGGAATTGATGACCGGTATCAGCTGGGTCTCGTCAGGCATGACAATCGCCGTTTCTATGCCATGTGCACCAAGTTTCTCAAGTATTGACGGCAGCTGTTTTGCCTGCCCGGTCGCAGAAGGTACACTCAGCACATTTACATGCGGCACAGGAAGTCCGTCCGGGTCCATTCGGAAAGCCTGAGGGAATTCCGCCACATTGGAACTCATGAAAAACGATGAACGGTTGTGCGGATCCCTTATCATGGAGCTGCTGTAATCCCAGCAGAACTCGGCAAGGCCGGCATTTCTCAACTTGCGCAGAAGCAGTTTTTCACACTCATTCAGGGCGTTGAGCCCCACAAAGACAAACTTTTCCGAATCCGGAAAACTCTTTGCGAGAACATCGGCGGCCGGTTCGGAGTTCAGTCTCCCGGCAAGTTCACGGTACACCTGCCCCTCGTATGAAAGGCCTTTCGACCTCAACCTCCCGCTGAATGAACTGTAAAGAGGAAGAAGAATGTCCCAGATCTTCCGGAACTCGTCCTTGTAGCGGCCTCCTGTCCTGAAATGCGACACAAACTGCCGTATGGCCGCAAGCTGGCCCTCCTCCAGATAATCATAGCCGTCCTGCATTCCACGGAACTCGGCGATGTTTGTGAAGATGACATCCGGCCGCACCAGATACTTGTCTATGTCATTGAAATCGGAAAGCAGTATTCCTCCCCAGAATATGAACTCGTCAAGGCTCTCGTGCGAAGGATTCAGACTCTTGTAGCAATCGTACAACTCAAGCAGCAAAGCGACTTGCCCTGACGGGGACGCTCCGGTGATGCGATAGAAGAAATCGTTCATCGTGCACAGTTCGGGCATCACGGCCGGCACTCCCGAAGCCTTCACGCAATCACGGACATAATTCCTGAAGAAAGCCATGGCTCGCCTGTTCGGGAACACGAAACAGCAGTTGCTCAGACTTCCTCCGCTGTGGTAATGCTCTGCAACCTGTTTCAGAAACGGCGTCATTCGGCTTCCTCCAGGTTTTGAGATTCATCTTCAAGGCCATCTGCCAGTTCCTTCGGAATAACGGATTCGACTCCTCCTGCCATCCTGCCGCCAGGCTTTATTTTGGCTCCGGAGCGCTTCGGTGCTATTTTCAGCCTTTCAAGTTTGTCAATCTTCCTGATTACGGACTGATTTGAGTCCATCAGCTTCTTCCTTGCATCGGAATAGGCATCTTCGGCCTTGCCCAGCAACTCGCCGAGGCGCACAAAAGAGTCCAGCCAGTTCTTGATCTGGCTCATAAGTTCAGAAGCAGTGGCATAAACCTTCTGGATGTTCTTCTCCTGGTCATGTTGACGCCAGCTCATCAGAATCATGTTCAGCACGATCATCAGATTCATCTGACTGACGATAAGCACCTTTGCATTCTTGGCATTCTGCCACAGCAGCGGCGCTTCTTCAAGCATCAGCCGAAATGCGCCCTCAACCGGAATGAACATGATGTTGTAGTCCATCTTCTTCTTGCCTTCGGATATGTACGAAGCATAATCCTTCGTCCTGAGTTCCTCGACATGCCGCATCACGCTGGCGACATGCTCCTTTGCCCAGCGGTTCCGGTCTTCCGCGCTCTCCGAATTGACATAATGCATATAGGCTGTGAGACTGACCTTCGAGTCAATTATTATCTCCGTGTCATCGGGATAATAGACAATCACGTCCGGGATCATGGCAGCTCCGCTCTCGCTCTTGACCTCATGCCCGGAAGCGTCACGGATCACGCTCTGAGTGGAGAAATGCACGCCTTCCTCCAGCCCGGAACTCTTCAGCAGGTCAACCAGCAGCATCTCACCGAAATCTCCCTGGACCTTGGAGCGTCCGGCAAGAGCATTGGCCAGATTCCTCGCCTCATCCCCCACACTCTGGGACTTGGCCATCAAGGACTCTATCATCTGCTTCATGGTTGCATCCTGGACAGCGGCCTTTTCCTGACTGGTCCTCATGGTCTTGTCGAATTCGCCGAACTTTTCCTGTATGGGCTTGAGCAGTTCCGTTATTGACTCTGCATTCTGGCGGCGAAGGCCGGCGCTGTTCTGCTCCGCAAGCAGGCGGAACGATTCCTCCATCTGCTTGCGCTGGCTCTCAAAAGCCTTGTGTCTCTCTTCGTCTATCTGTTGCCGTGCCTCCTGCCGCTGAGCCTCAAGAGCCCGGAAATTCTCTTCCTGGGATCTCAGCCGCGATTCCAGCACTGCATTCTCGTTGGCCAAGGCTGCCTTTTCCTCGGAGACTGCAGCCTTCTCGTCATTGAGCGCCGACAATTTCCTGAGGCACAACACAACCGCAACCACTGCTGCAAACACGACTGCCGCAAGCACGACAACTACCGCTACCATATCACTTGCCTACAATTATTCTCTCTATCCTGTGGGGCACCGAAGTAAGTATCTCATAAGGGATTGTGCCCAATATCCTCGCGAGCTCGCTTATTGTCGGGTCCTTCCCGAAAATCGTGACAGTATCACCGGCCTTAACGCCAAGACCCGTCACGTCAAGCATGCACATGTCCATGCAGATGTTTCCGATTGTCGGAGCACGGTGCCCGTTGACATTGAAACTTGCAGTCCCGCACCCGAGATGACGGTCAATCCCGTCGGCATACCCGACAGGAATTGTCGCCGTTTCAGTACCCGGCAGAAGGACCTTGCCCTTGCGCCCGTAACCTACGGTGTCGCCGCGTACCAGTTTCTTTACCTGAAGGACCTTCACCTTCAGGGACGCAACAGGCTCAAGCTGCACGCCAGGCAACGCACTGATTCCGTAGATTCCGATTCCCAGGCGCACCATGTCAAACTGATATTGGGGGAACCTTTCTATTCCCGCAGAATTGAGAATATGCCACATGGGCCTGTATCCCAAGGACTCTCCCAGTTCAGACGCACCCTTTTCGAACAGCCTTATCTGGGACAGCGTGAATTCGTCCTCCGAAGGATCCTCCGCCGCCGCGAGGTGAGAATATATTGACTTGACCCTTACCTCATCATGATTCCTGAGAAACTCCTCCAGAGCCGGGAGCTCGTCAGGCATGAAGCCCAGCCTGTGCATTCCGGTATCCAGCTTTATGTGCACCGGGAAAGACTTGATTCCCCTCTCCCTCAATATCTCGCACAAAGCCTCAAGAGTGAAGAGATTGGGTATTCCGGGTTCAAGTCTGGAATCAATTATCTCGGGAAAGAAGTCGGTCCCCGCAGTAAGCACAATTATCGGAAGGGACACACCGTTCCGCCGCAGTTCCACGCCCTCAACAGGCAATGCCACAGCCAGATAGTCGGCACCTTCAGCCTGGAGCATGGAAGCCAGCTCAACCGCACCGTGGCCATAGGCGTTGGCCTTCACCAGCACCAGCAGCCTCGTGGAAGGCTTCAGCAAGGAACGGAAATATCTGTAGTTGTTCCTGCAGGCCGGGACACTGAGTTCCAGCCGGGAAAAATCATTTTCGTTGTTCATATCGTCAGCAGACGCACATTTAGTACAAAGATACGAAAACTCCACATATTGTTGTCCTGACTTGAAAGCCCCGGCGGCAATGTGCGAAAACAGGACAGGCCGACCCCGAAAGGTCAGCCTGTCCTGTATCGGAAGACAATCGCCTAGAAGCGGTCTTCTGCTGAAACAGTCAGTTTCTTGCGGCCATGTGCACGGCGGGATGCGAGGACCCTGCGTCCGTTGGGTGTGCTCATACGCTCACGAAAGCCATGCTTGTTGACTCTCTTGCGATTTGAAGGTTGATATGTCCTTTTCATTATTCTATTTTTTTAATTTCTCAAAAACGGGAGGACAAAGGTAATCTTTTCCGATTTCAATTACAAATTTTTCTGTGAAATAATCATTTTCAAGCCATTCTGAAATCCTCCATTTCCTGATTTGCCCTGTCCCGACATGACATTTTGAGCACAGTTCACCGATTTCGGCATCCACATCGCCTCCCTTGAGACAAATTATGCTCCTTCTGAAACGTCCGGCCACCCAAGGATAGAAATTCGCCATGGAGGTAACTGCCCTCGATACTATCCAGTCGAAGTTCCCCGGCACCGCTTCGGCTCTGGCGTTTATGCAGGTCACGTTGCCGAGTCCGACGCTTTCCGCGACAGAACGCGCCACTAGAATCTTCTTGCCTATCGAGTCGCACAGCGTGAACTTCATGTCAGGGAAAGTCATCGCCAGCGGTATACCCGGGAAGCCGCCGCCCGTGCCGACATCCAGCACCGTCTCTCCCGCCTTCCATCCGTCATCCCCGAAGAAACGGCGGACATATTCCGCTATGGCAAGCGAGTGCAGAATATGATGCTCATATACGTTGTCGATGTCCTTGCGCGAAATGACATTGATTTTGGAATTCCACTCCCGGTACAGTTCCACAAGCTTCAAATAGTCGTTACCAGTCATTGTCCTCCTCCTTTTTCATGTTGTCAATCAGAGCCTTCGCCCGGCGGATCCTGGTACGTACCGTATTCAGGGCCATACCGGTTTCGTCTGCGATTTCCTTGTACTGCATTCCCTCGACGAGCCGCCTCCTGGCAATGTCCCTGTAAAGTTCCGGGAGAGCAGCTATGTACCGCTCGAGCTTTTCTTCGTCTTCATCCTTTATTATGCTCTCCAGAGGCGTGGATTCGCCGTCACCCATATTGTCGATCACGGCAACCCTGGCGGAGCCGTCGTCAATCGACACGAATTTCCTGCTGGTCCTCTCTTCAGCCTCCAGTGTATCCAGAGCCGTGTTGCGCGCTATCGCCTTCAGCCAGGTCGAGAACTTGCTGCGTGACGGATCGTAACTGCCAATCTGCCTGAAAGCCTTCTCAAAACTGCGGGAGCATATGTCATCGATGAAAAACGCGTCATACTGCTTCATCACGGTACCGGCAAGATATGCCCTCAAAGATTCAATGTTCGTGTCCCAAAGTTCGGTAAAGGCCGCACCGTCACCTATTATAGCCCTTCTTACAAGTTCATCAATGGGCTTCGAGCCAGTTTTTTCCATAATTGCATTCAACGGTCAAAGGTACAGAAAGACTGATGACATTTTCCATTTCGTATACAAGAAGCGACCGCACGGTCTCAATCTCGCGGACTGGCACTTCAAGCAGGAGCTCATCGTGGATCTGCAGGACCATCCTTGACTCAAGCCCTTCAGACAAAAGCCTGCGGTCAACATGATTCATTGCAAGTTTTATGATATCCGCAGCCGTTCCCTGTATGGGAGCATTCACGGCATTGCGCTCGGCCAGCATCCTGACGGTCGCATTGTTTGAATTGAGGTCAGGGACATACCTTCTGCGCCCGAACATTGTCTCCACATAACCACGTTCCCGGGCATTTGCCAAAGTGGTTTCAATGAACCCGCGTATAGACGGGAACGACCCGAAATAATCGTCTATGATCTTTTTTGCCTCCTGACGCGAGCAATGCAGACGCTGGCTGAGCCCGAAGGAGGACATTCCGTACATGATGCCGAAATTGACGGTTTTCGCCACACGTCTCTGGTCCGGAGTCACATCTTCCAGCCTGCATCCGAAAATCTTTGCGGCAGTAGCGGAATGGACATCCTGACCTGAGCCGAAAGCGGAAAGCAGATGCCCGTCACCGCTCAGATGGGCCATTATCCTGAGTTCTATCTGAGAATAATCGGCGGACATCATGACCCTGTCAGGACTTCCGGCCACGAAGGCCTTCCGGATTTCACGACCCTGGTCGCTGCGTACCGGAATATTCTGCAGATTCGGGTTTGACGATGACAACCTGCCGGTTGACGTGAGTGTCTGGTTGAAGGTGGTATGTACCCTGCCGTCGACAGGAGAAACGAATCCCGCAAAAGGTTCTATGTAGGTGGACAGCAGCTTGCGGAGTCCGCGGTAATCGAGAATCAGTTCCACGACCGGGCTCCTGTCCGAGAGTTCCTGGAGTGTCCTCTCGTCGGTAGGCCAATTGCCTGACCTAGGTTTCCTGGCCTTGGGGTCAAGCTTCAGTTTCTCATAAATCAGGATCCCTATCTGCTTCGGCGAGGCCACATTAAGTTCAGGATCCCCTGCAAGTTCACGAACAGCGGCCTCCTTGGCAAGCATTTCCCTGCGCAGCCCTTCCGCATAGTCGCGAAGAGAATCCAGATCTATCTTGACGCCCGTGCGCTCCATTCTTGACAGCACACGCACAAGAGGTTCCTCAATATCATCGTAAAGACGGCGAAGTCCTTCCGTCCTGTCAATTTCGAGATTGAGCCTGTCGGCGAGGGGCAGCATCAGCATGGCTTCCCTGATGAAATCATGCCCGGTTTCCTCCGGAATGTCGTCAAAAAGGCTTGACCCGGCATCTTCCCCTTTCTCCGAAAGGTCAACACCAAGATATCCCATGAACAATTTGTCCAGGCCATGGCTGCTTTCCGGATTCAGCAGATAATGGAGCAGTTCAACATCTTCCAGCTTGCCGTTGAGCCCGATGCCTGCAGCGGCAAGCGCATTCATCTGCGCTTTCAGTCCTGCCCCGGCCTTCACCACTGACGGGTCCTCGAGCAAGGCCCTGAATTCTTCAGGATCTCCGCTGGAGCACTTCCTCCCGGATGACACATACATCTTGCCGGAATGCATGCAAACCGCAATCCGGCTGCCTGAAATGTCTGACGGAGAGACAATTTCAGGCTCATCAAGACTATCAGCGGATTCCGCCTTCACAACCGGAGCCAACGGTTCCGCAGCAATCTTAGAAAGCAGACGCTTCAGCGAAGGGAACTCATACTCCGAGAGGAGACTCTCAAGTTCATGAGTGCGCACGATACCCAGACGCATGTCCTCAGTGTTCACCTCGAGCGGAACGTCCGTCCTGATCGTCACCAGTTCCCTTGAAAGCGCAATGTGATCCTCAGCCGCCGTGAAAAGCTGCTGCTGGCGCTGGGTCAGTTCACCCAAGTGCTCATATATGCCGGAAACACTTGAATATTGAGCCAGCAGTTTCGCGGCCCCTACCGGACCTATCCCCTGCACCCCGGGCACATTGTCGGAAGAATCTCCACACAGGGCAAGTATGTCTATTACCTGGGACGGTGATGATATCTTCCATTTGGCACACACCTCCGCCGGGCCCAGAATCTCGTTGTCGGTTCCGGACTTTCCGGGCCTGTACTGCCATACATGAGGGCCGACAAGCTGGCCATAGTCCTTGTCGGGAGTCACCATGAACACGTCCAGGTCCGCCGAGGCAAAGCGTTTGGCGGCAGTGCCTATCACGTCGTCAGCCTCATAGCCCGGGACCATCAGTACCGGAATGTTCATTGCCTTCACGATTCCCGTCAGCGGTTCAAGCGCATCTATGACCAGTTGCGGAGTCTCCGCCCTGTTGGCCTTGTATTGAGGATAGAGACTGTTGCGGAATGTCCCTCCAGGAGGATCGAAACTGACAGCAACATGGGTGGGCTTCTCGCGGTCTATCAGCTCCAGCAGATATTTGGTGAAGCCGAAAAGGATCGAAGTGTCCACTCCCCGGGAATTGACTATGTGCCTGCCCAGGAAGGCATAGTACATCTTGAATACAAGGGCGTGCCCGTCAATCAGGAAAAGTTTCATCTGATATAAATTTACAGCAGGCAAATATGAAACTTTTTTCCGGAAGTTTCACACCTGCTCCATTTTTTCATCAAAGGAGCGCCTTCCTTACGGCCGCCTTCCATGCCGCCCTTGCCTCATTCATCCTGCGTTCCGAGGCTCTGCGGGAAAATCTCCTTCCGGATTCCCAATGATCCTTGAGTTCATCCACGGACCGCCAGATGCCGACCCCGAGACCGGCCATATATGCGGCCCCAAGGGCAGTGACTTCGGACAAAGATGACCTGATGACCTCAGTTCCGAGGATGTCGGCCTGGAACTGCATGATAAGATTGTTCTCGGATGCTCCGCCGTCCACCTTGAGTTCAGAAATCAGAATGCCGGCATCCCTTTCCATTGCGGACACGACATCCATGGTCTGGAAGGCAATGCCCTCCAGGGCTGCGCGCGCAATATGGGCCGCCGTTGCCCCGAAAGTAAGCCCCACTATCACTCCGCGGGCATTCTGGTCCCAATACGGGGCTCCCATTCCGGTCAGTGCGGGGACAAAATACACTCCGCCGCTGTCTGGCACCGAAGAGGCAAGGGCCTCAATTTCCGAAGATTTCTTTATTATTCCGAGCCCGTCCCGCAGCCAGCGGACAACTCCTCCGCCGACAAAGATGCTGCCTTCCAGTGCATAATCGACCCTGTCCCCTATTTTCCACGCCACCGTGGTCAGCAGGTGGTTTTCCGAGAACACCGGCTTGTGGCCGCAGTTCATCAACAGGAAGCAGCCGGTCCCGTACGTGTTCTTAACGGATCCTTCTTCAACACACAACTGCCCGAAAAGGGCCGACTGCTGATCTCCTACAATCCCTGCAATGGGTATCTTCTGTCCGGAAACCACCGCCTCGCCCACGACTCCTGACGAATCACAGACTTCAGGAATCATCGAATCCGGAATCCCGAAAAGCTCAAGCAGTTCCTTGTCCCACTCGAGTGTGTTGATGTTGAACAACATGGTACGGGAAGCGTTGGTGACGTCAGTCACATGCCTGGCACCTCCGGTAAGATTCCATACAAGCCATGAATCCATGGTCCCGAAACGCAGCCGGCCGGCCTTCGCCTTGGCCTGTGCGCCGGGCACATTGTCAAGAATCCAGCGTATCTTCGTGGCGCTGAAATATGCGTCGGCTATCAACCCGGTCTTGCTTCTGATCATCTCTTCGAGTCCTTTTGCCTTAAGGTCATCGCAGAACTCCGAAGTCCGCCTGTCCTGCCACACGATGGCATTGCATATCGGGCGGCCCGAAATGGCATCCCACACGACTGTCGTCTCGCGCTGGTTCGTAACGCCTATTGCACGGACCGACCCTTCAGGGACACTGCCCAAGGCCTCAGCCAGCACAGACCGCACCGACTGCCATATTTTCATTGCATTCTGTTCCACCCAGCCCTGCCTCGGGAAAAGCAGGGTCGTCTCACGCTGGAAGCTTGAAACCAGGCGTCCTTCCGAGTCAAACAAGATGGCCTTTGAACTTCCGGTCCCCTGGTCGAGAGCCAAAATATATTCTTCCATATCTGCAAACTTACACAATTTCCGCGAAGTCTTTATATTTTTGCATGCATGGAAACCCTGAAACTCAAATCCCCGGCCGACGGGCTCGGACTCTCAGTCCTGGTGAGGGAGGCTGAAGGCTTGCCGAAATGCACAGTCCAGATTGTTCACGGGATGTGTGAGCACAAGGAAAGATATCTGCCCTTCATGGATTTTCTTGCATCACACGGATGTACCTGCGTGATCCACGACAACAGGGGGCATGGGGCTTCAGTCATTGATCCGGAAGACCTCGGATACATGTACAAGGGAGGATGGAAAGCCATGGTGGCCGACATCGGGGCGGTAGCTTCCTGGATATCCGGAGCCTTCCCAGACAGGAAGCGCAACCTGATAGGCCACAGCATGGGGTCGATGGCTGTCCGTTCTTTTGCAAAGCGACATGACGAGATGATCGACAGCCTGTTCGTCGTCGGCTCACCTTCCGACAATCCCGTGAAAGGCGCCGGAAAACTCCTCGCATCAACGATATCTCTGCTGAGGGGCGACAGATGCAGGCCGGCCATTCTCCAGAAGCTCAGCTTCGGAAGCTACAACCGGAGATTCAGCGACGAAGGCTGGAACAGCGCATGGGTATGCTCCGACAAAAGCATTCTGGAAGAATACCACAGCGATCCTCTGTGCCAGTTCCGCTTTACCGCCAACGGATTCTCCGGCCTCATCGGGCTGATGCAGGATTGTTATTCCCTGAAAGGATGGAAGATGTCGAATCCCGGATTGCCCGTGCACTTTCTGTCAGGCGCAGACGACCCGTGCATGATATCCGAAAAAGCCATGCAGAAGTCAATGGCCAGCATGCGGCGAGCAGGATACGGTTCCGTGGACTGCAGGCTCTATGCCGGCATGCGTCACGAAATACTCAACGAGACAGGTAAGGAAGAAGTCTGGAATGACATTCTCGGACTTCTCGCATCAGAATGACAAAGCAAGCTGACGAATTTATGGAAGACGACGAAAGATACATGAGGGAAGCTCTCAAGGAAGCCGAGGCGGCACGCGAAGAAGGCGAAATCCCGATAGGTGCCGTTGTCGTATGCAGGGGTAGGATCATCTCCCGCGGCCACAACATGACCGAAATGCTGCATGACCCCAGCGCACATGCCGAAATGATCGCCCTAACGGCAGCAACCGCCGCAATAGGAGGCAAATATCTCAGCGACTGCACCCTGTATGTCACTGTGGAGCCTTGCCCCATGTGCGCAGGTGCCTTGAACTGGGCGCAACTCGGCAAACTCGTGTTCGGGGCAGATGATCCAAAACGCGGATATTCACTGTTCAGCCCCTCCCTTCTGCATTCCAGGACAGAAGTGCACAGCGGGGTGCTGGCCGAACAATGTTCTGCTTTGGTAAGCGAATTCTTCAAAAGCCGAAGATAAGGAGCCGAAGGCAGGACACATGCCCGAAAATGCCGGAAAGTGCGGACGATGCCACCCGAAGAATTGCTGCGGGGTACCGTTCCAGCAGAAATTTATTTGTTATATTTGCAGTCGGAATTGAGGTATGGTGTAATGGTAGCACTACAGATTTTGGTTCTGCCTGCCCAGGTTCGAATCCTGGTACCTCAACTGAAGTTAACCGCATAAAACCAATTCCATGAAACATTTCCTGATCATTGCAGGGGTGCTGGCCTTGTCAGCGCTCTCTCTTTCGGGCCAGGACCAGAATGAAAGATTCTACAACTATGAAGTCCTGACTCCTCAGCGCAACAATTCGCGCACAGTTCCAAAGCCCAAGGTAAACGGATGGGCATCTGAAAGAATCAAGGAAAATCTCGGGCGCGGACTTGTGGCCGTAAAACTCCAGAAGGGGGTATATCTCGGATGGAGGCTGCTTGAAACTGATGATCCGTCAACAGGATTCGACGTGTACCGTTCTTCAAACGGAGGCAGGACATTCCGCAAGATCAACTCCAGACCGATAACGGCTACAACCGACTACACGGACAAGTCCGGCTCGCTCAAAAGCATCTACCGCGTCGTTCCGGTTATCGGCGGCAAAGCCGGCAAAGAATCGGAAACAGCCGCAGTTCTTCCGCAAAACTATCTTGGAATCAAGTTCAGGGGCGACTATGTATGCCAAAAAGTCGGCGTCGGAGACCTTGACGGCGACGGAAGGCTTGACTACGTGGTCAAGCAGCCACAGCAGCGCACCGACCCGGGAGCATGGCACAGAAGCGACGACACTTTCAAACTTGAGGCATACCTTGCCGACGGCACCCTTCTCTGGACAAGAGATCTCGGATGGAACATTGAGCAGGGCGTTTGGTACTCTCCGTTCGTTGTTGCCGACCTTGACGGCGACGGCAAGGCCGAAGTTGCAGTGAAGACGGCTCCCGTCGACAAGGACTACCGCGACGAAGCAGGACGCGTGGTCGGCAATGTGCCGTACAACTACAACGGAAAACCCGGAACGTCGCCCTACGGAGTATGTCCCGAATACCTTTCCGTTCTTGACGGAATGACGGGCGATGAGCTCGACCGAGTGCCCTGGATAGAGCAAAGCCCTGAATTCGGTGACTACAACCGCAACAACCGCAACCAGATGGCAGTTGCCTTCCTTGACGGCAAGACGCCATGCCTGATCATCAACCGCGGGACATACCGCAAAATGGCCGCCGACGCATATCAGTTCTCCGGCGGAAAGCTGCAGCTGCTGTGGGAGTGGAACGGAGACCAGGAAAACCCTGTGATCCGCTCGCAGGGGGCCCACCAGATTGTATGCGCCGACATTGACGGCGACGGAAGGGACGAAGTCGTGATGGGTGCCGTGGTGCTCGACGACAATGGAGAAGCTCTCTGGAGCGCAGGCATAGGACATCCAGACAAGGCCATCCTGGCCGACATCGACCCCGACAATCCCGGACTGGAAATACTGTTCGGAGCCGAAGTATGGCACGACAAGCGCGGGGTCTGCCTGGTAGACGCGGCAACAGGCAAGGAGCTCTGGAACATAGGCGAGCCGACATCCCACGTCGGGAATGCAATGGCTGTCGACCTGGATCCTTCAATCCCCGGACTGGAATGCTTTGCCGAAGAGGACAAGAAAGGCGGGAAGACAGGAGAAACGAAGTATATCTTTGACTGCAAGGGCAACCGCATAGGCAAGACGGAAGATGTTCCTCCATGCACCGACTGGGCCTGGTGGGATGCCGACAACCTCCGTGAATACCCTGTACGCACAGACGACGGCTTCAGCCTTGCGAAATACAAGGGAGACAGGGTTCAGGACGGTTTCGAAGGCAGCATAATGATGATATGCGACCTTTTCGGAGACTGGAGGGAAGAGATCGTCACTGTAGTAAACGGCGAACTGAGGATCTACACCACGACCATCCCGGCAAAGGACAGAAGGACAACATTCCTTCAGGATCCTCTGTACAGATCATACATCTACGACCGTTCGATGGGCTACCAGCAGTCCCCCTCCCCAAGCGTCAATTTCTGAAACAACTTCACAAAAAAAACGGACCCGACAGCAATGCGGGTCCGTTTTTTTTGTCTTCATGCGCCGACAGCCTTCGGAGGCCTGACATCAGGAAGAAATGCAGCGACAACACCGAGCAGGGGAAGGAAGGAACTTACCCTGAAAATGAACTCTATGCTTGTGGAATCCGCAAGCCAGCCAAAAAATGCCGAACCGATGCCGCCCAGACCGAACATGAGTCCGAAAAACAATCCTGAAACCATACCGACCTTGTCCGGAATCAGGTCTGTCGCATACACGACTATTGCCGAAAATGCGGAAGCAATCACGAGACCGGAAGCGACCGCAGCCGCAATGGTCCAGGGCAGGTCAAGCCATGGCAGGGCAAGAGTGAACGGGGCCGCTCCAAGTATTGAGAAAAGAATCACATACTTGCGGCCGAAACGGTCTCCAAGGAATCCGCCAAGCAAGGTCCCGACAGCAAAAGCCGCCAGATATCCGAACAGGCAGAACTGGGACTGCTGCACGGTGACGCCGAACTTCTCCATCAGGAAGAAGGTAAAATAGCTGGTCATGCAGGCATTGAAGAAATACTTGGAGAACAGCATCAGCACAAGTATGCACATGGCTGTCCGTACCCTCCTCCTCGGCAACGGAGACGGCAACACCTGCGTCCCGGTCCCTGAAAGCCTGACTTTCTCCAGGATGCGGCTGTACCACCTCCCGGCCCTGGCAAGCAGCAATACCGCAACAAGAGCAGCCGCGGCCAACGTTCCGACGGCATGCTGCCCAAACGGAAGGACCAGCCATGCAGCGAGCAGAGGACCAAAAGCGCTGCCCCCGTTGCCTCCTACCTGGAAAATCGACTGTGCGAGACTCTTCCTTCCTCCGGACGCAAACTGCGTGATTCTTGAAGCCTCCGGGTGGAACACCGACGAGCCGCAGCCTATCAGCGCCACTGAAAGCAGAATCAGCATGAAGTCAGGGGCGAAGGCAAGGGCAATAAGTCCCGAAAGCGTAAAGCTCATCCCCACGGAAAGGGAATATGGCTGAGGGTGGCGGTCGGCATACAGCCCCACAAAAGGCTGGAATATTGAGGATGCAAACTGAAAAACCAGAGTAATGATCCCTATCTCGGCGAAACTGAAATCATATTTGTCCTTCAGCAAAGGATACATTGCCGGAATCACCGACTGGATCATGTCATTGAGAAAATGACAGAACCCCATAGTGAACAATACGGAATACGCCGTACGGACCACAAAATCCTTTTTTGCCATCATTCAAATGCGGTATAAGGACAGAACCCCGCAAAGCCGGATACAGACCAGGGCTGCCCCATAAACTTCCGGTGCCGGCTTTTCGGCCGGCACCGGAATCTTCTACAGCGTTCTCTTTATCTCGACTATCTGGAATGCCTCGATTATGTCGCCTTCCTTTATGTCATTGTACCCGGCGATACTCATTCCGCATTCCTTTCCGGCAATAACCTCCTTTACGGCATCCTTGCCTATCTGCAGGGAACCAAGTTCCCCGGTAAACACAACTATGCCGTCACGGATAAGCCGAACCTTGGATTTCTGGACCATCTTGCCGTCCTTGACAAGACATCCGGCAATGGTGCCGACCTTGCTGATGTGGAAAGTCTGCTTGACCTCGGCAGTGGCAATCACCTCCTCCTTCTTTTCAGGCTCAAGCATACCTTCTATACCATCCTTAACCTCGTTGATGCAGTCGTAGATGACCGAATAGAGACGGATGTCGATCCCCTCGCGTTCAGCAGCCTTGCGGGCCTCAACCGTAGGACGGACCTGGAAGCCGACAATCACCGCATCAGAAGCCTCAGCCAGAAGAACATCAGATTCCGAAATGCCTCCGACAGCCTTGTGGATCACATTCACCTTGACCTCTTCTGTCGAGAGTTTGATCAGCGAATCCGACAAAGCCTCAACCGAACCGTCCACATCACCCTTGACAATGATGTTGAGTTCCTTGAAGTTGCCGATGGCAATCCTTCGGCCGATCTCTTCAAGAGTCATGTGCTTCTGGGTCTTGATGCCCTGGATCCTCAGCAGCTGTTCCCTCCTCGCCGCAATGCTCTTTGCCTCACGCTCGTCGGCAAGCACATTGAATTTCTCGCCTGCCGGGGGAGCGCCGTTGAGTCCCAATATTGAAACAGGGGTTGAAGGGCCTGCCTCCATGACCTTCTGTCCACGCTCGTTGAACATCGACTTGATTCTTCCGTAATTGCTGCCGCAAAGCACGATGTCTCCCGGACGCAATGTTCCTTCCTGAACAAGCACGGTAGCGAGATATCCGCGGCCCTTGTCAAGCGAGGACTCGATCACGGCTCCGGCGGCGGGCTTGTTCGGGTTTGCCCTGAGGTCAAGCAGATCGGTTTCAAGAAGCACCTTTTCAAGCAGCTTGTCGACATTGATTCCCTGCTTTGCAGAAATCTCCTGACACTGGTACTTCCCTCCCCAGTCTTCAACCAGGATGTTCATCTCGGCGAGTTCCCTTCGTATTGTGTCAGGATTAGCTCCCGGCTTGTCTATCTTGTTTATCGCGAACACCATCGGCACTCCGGCGGCCTGGGCATGGTTTATGGCCTCAACGGTCTGGGGCATCACAGAGTCGTCGGCAGCGATGATGATGATCGCGAGGTCCGTCAACTGTGCACCTCTCGCACGCATAGCGGTAAACGCTTCATGACCGGGAGTATCGAGGAAGGTGATGTGGCGGCCGTCAGGCAACTCCACATTGTATGCACCGATGTGCTGCGTGATTCCTCCGGCCTCTCCTGCAATCACGTTTGACTTGCGTATATAGTCCAGCAGCGATGTCTTTCCGTGGTCGACATGTCCCATCACCGTGATGATTGGCGGCCTCGGAACAAGATCCTCAGGCTTGTCCACCTGCTTGGAGCTGCTAATTTCCTCCGAAATGTCAGCCGTCACGAACTCGACTTTGTAGCCGAATTCTTCGGCAACGAGGACAAGTGTCTCGGCGTCAAGCCTCTGGTTGATGGACACCATCAAGCCAAGACTCATGCAGGCGCCTATGACCTTAACGACAGGGGTGTTGTCCATCAGAGTGGCAAGGTCATTGACGGTAACGAATTCCGTAACCTTCAGAACCTTCTTTTCCGCAGCGGCTTCGGCCTGCTCCTCCTGTGAACGCTGGGCGGCAGCCTCCCTCTTCTCCTTGCGGTACTTGGCTCCGAAGTTGTTCTTCTTGCCCTCGTTCATCTTGGCATATGTCTCCTTGACCTGCTTCTGGATCTCCTTCTGCATCTCCTCCTGCTCGCTTTCGCTCATCGCAGGCTTGAAGCGCGACTTGTTCCTGTCCTTCTTCTTTCCGGCTCCCTGCTGCTGATTGTTGTTGCCCTGACGGTTGGCCTCCTTCTTGGGAGACCTCTCTATGTTTGCTCCGGCCTTGGCAACGTCAACTTTCTGTGTGCCCTTGCTGATGCGCTCGCGCTTCTTGGACGGCTTGCGGAACTGGCTGAGATCAATCTTTCCTACAACCTTCAGTCCGACACCGCCGTTGCCTTCAGGAGCGTCTGACGCTTCAGTAGTGGCCGGGCCTGCAGTTTCAGGCTGCACACCGGATGACACGGCAACCGGGATTTCATCTTCGGAAGGCATTGCAGCACTTTCCGCCTCCGGCTCCGGGACAGATTCCACGACTGGCTCCACAGGCACTACAACGGGCTCGATCTTCTCTTCCGCAAGCTCAACAGACTCGGGCTCCGGCGCCGGTGCAGACTCTTCCGCAACGGGCTGAGCCTCCGGTTCAGGCTGTTCAGCCAGAGGTTCCGGTTCAGGCACAGATGTCTTTTCTACAGGCTCCTCCGCCTGTGATTCCGGCTGCTGCACCTCGGCAGCCTCCTTTGCCGCTTCACCGGCAGGAGCAGCTGTTTCTTCGGCCGGAGACTGAACATCTTCAGCAGCCTTCTTCTGGTTGATGAAAGTATTGCTCTTGATTATGGTCTCAGGCTCATGTTCATCCTCCTCCTCGACATCCTTGCTGCGCTTCTTGTTGCTCTTTTCGATTATCTCCGTAATCTTGACGTCAACCTTGTCGGCTGCCTGTTTCAGTTCCATATCCTTGCCGAACTGCTTGTCAATTGCCGGAAGAAGTTCATCCGAAACTTTCACGTTCGGATTCACCTCAACCTCAACTCCCTGCTTGCGCAGGAAATCCACCAGGATGTCAAGTCCTATGTTGTACTGTCTGATTATTTTGCTTAGTCTGATATCTGCCATTCCGTATTAGTCTTCGAATTCTGCTTTCAATATTTTGAACACTTCTGCGACGGTCTCGTCCTCAAGATCAGCCCTCTTGGCTATGTCTTCCTCTGAGCATGCAAGCACAGACTTCGCCGTATCGCAGCCTATCGACTCCAGACGATCGATGATCCACTGGTCGATGACATCAGAGAATTCGCTGAGCAGAACGTCCTCCTCATCGGAATCTTCTCCCTTCGGCAACTCCCTGTATACCTCAATCTCGCGGCCGATCAGCATGCCGGCAAGCTGGATGTTCACGCCATGCCTGCCGATTCCCTTGCTCACCTGATCAGGCTGCATGAAAACCTTCACCTTGTCGTCAGGGTTTTCACCCATTTCGATATATGAGACCACTGCAGGATTCAGAGCTCTCTGAATCAGCAGCTTGGGATTCTGAGACCACTGTATCACATCAATATTCTCATTGCGGAGCTCCCTGACAATGCCCATAATCCTTCCGCCGCGCACACCGATGCACGCTCCTATAGGATCTATGCGGTCATCATAAGACTCAACGGCGACCTTGGCCCTCTCTCCGGGGACACGCACCACCTTCTTGACGGTGATCAGGCCGTCCGCAATCTCGGGCACTTCCTGCTCAAAAAGTCTTTCGAGGAACTCGTTGGATGTACGGCTCAGGGTAATGTACGGCGTCGTGTTGTTCTTCATTTCGACGCTCTTGATTATTGCCTTTACCGAATCACTCTTCTTGAAACGCTCTCCGGGAATCTGCTCGCTCTTCGGTATGTGCAGCTCGTTCCCGTCCTCGTCGAGGATGAGCACCTCCTTGGACCAGGTCTGGTAAATCTCGCCATAGAAAAGCTCGCCTATCTTTTCAGAATATTTCTTGTAGACATTAGCCTTCTCGATGTCCATTATTCGGCCCTGCAGATTCTGGCGGATATTGAGTATGCCCCTGCGGCCGAACGCGGCAAGCGGAAGCAGCTTGGAGTACTGGTCACCGATCTCATAGTCGTCGGCATCACCGCCATCCTCGCGTATACCGTCAAGAGTGATCTGGGAATTGGGATTTTCAACTTCCTCGACCACGTCAAAGTTCTGGTAAATTTCACAGGTTCCCTTGTCCACATTGACAATCACGTCGAAATTGTCAGACGAGCCGTATGTCTTGGCTATCTGCGTCAGGAAAACATCCTTGAGGACCTGCATCATCACAGGCCTGTCAATGTTCTTTTCCTCCTTGAAGTCCTTGAACGCGTCAATGAGCGTTATCACTTTCTCTTTTTCCATCAGTCGTATTTATTCTTTTATCGTTTCCAACAATTTGTCGGCTTCGCCGGAATCGAGCCCAACTGACCCCACGGTCAGGGCATAATCCTCAACATCCCGGTCAAAGGCCGCCAGAACAGCCCTGTGGACAAACTCACAGTCAGACAGGTCCACACATCCTCCTTCCTTGTCAACGGTCACTTCAAAGACATTGTCATCATCGTTGAAGTCAATGTCCACAACGACACAGCCACGCTCGCGGGCCGCGTCCTCAACAACTTTCTGAAATTTGCTTCTTTCCATTCTTACAAACAAAATGGAAGACCTCCCCGGCCTTCCATCTCCCTTTCACTTTGCAAAGATACGAATAAAATTCTTATTTTTGCCAAAATTATATTGTTATGATCAAAACTGCAATCAAACTGTTGGCCGCATGCGCAGTGTTGCTGGGAATCAATTCATGCAACCTTGACATGTACGGCACATACACATTCCAGCACCAGGGGAAATACGTTGTCAAGGAAGGCAACGAGGACACCACCGGGAAGGCGTTGAACGAATACTTCACTTCAGTGATTGACTTTGATGAAATGCCGACGTTCACAGGCACGCATTACGAAGCAGTGGAATACGGCAACAACCTTTTCATCGAGACTCTCAAGAAACTGGACAGTGACTACATCAACAGCCTGCTCGGGGAAGGAGAGGAAGTGATGTACATGCTCAACATGTCCGGCCAGAAGAACAACATCACAATCGGCTGGGCAAGATGGCCCAACGAAACCGATGAGGGGGACGGGACTGAGACCGAAGAGGGCGGCAACACTACAGACACTGCCGCACATTCACTAGAGTAGCCAGTCAAGCGATCCTGGACCTTCATTGAACAGGAGATCCATCACCGACAAATTCGGCACAAAGCCGAATTTTCCTGAAAACACCTGATAATAAGGCCTTTCCAATCCAAGATCACGAAGGATTGTGTTAGGCCTTTTTGGATGGATGTCCACATGTTCCGCCGAATATTCCTCCGTGAGAACGATTTTGGTGCCAAGGCCTATCTTCTGCATGAAATATCTGATGATCTCCATGTCCAGATCCCACAACGTGTCAGGACGGCTGTCAAGCACAGAATAGAGGCTGTCCCTGTAATAGTCGAAGAATGGAGAAGAATGATAGGCAGTGTCAATGCAGCGTTTCGTCTTCTGCGGCCATGGAGTGGAATAGTCCACCAGGACTTCCCTTATGGGAAGATTGAAGCTGCCGTTCACATGCTTGACAGGAAAATTCAGGTTCTCCACCCCGTCCGCCGCATAAATTCGGCAGCGGTTGCGGTATGACTGTTTCTGATAGTTTTCGCAGGCCTCAATATAAACCGAAGAATACCTTGCGAGCAACGCAAAGTATTCTATCGGAGGAAAATATGCTATAGTCAGGGTCAAGTCTACTCTATGGAGCCCTTTGAAGAAGCGTCACCGGCACGTACAATGCCCCTCTTGGAATTCTTTATGAACTCCAGGATGGTATCACGTTCTTCAGACTGAGGGAATCCGGCAGCCACTTTTGCGCAGCCGTCAGAAATATTGTAGCCCTGATAGTAAATAGTGTCGTAGATGTCCTTTATGTTCCGCATGGTCTCGGAGTCAAAACCGCGCCTGCGCAGACCGACAATATTGATTCCTGCATAGCAGATAGGGGTCCTTCCGCATATTGAATAAGGAGGGATGTCCTTGTTGACAGCGGAGCACCCGCCTACCATCGCATGCTTTCCGATATGCGAGAACTGGTGCACGGCAGTATTTCCTCCAATGATTGCCCAGTCGTCAACGTCAGTCTCACCGGCAATGCCGACATAGCTTACAAGGATGCAGTGATTGCCGACACGGCAGTCATGGGCGACATGAACATAAGACATTATGAGGGTATCGTCGCCTATTCTGGTCACTCCCTTGCCGCTTGCCTGGGTGCCCCTGTTTATCGTGGCACACTCCCTGATGGTCACATTGTTGCCGATTTCCACATAGGTCACCTCTCCGTGAAACTTCAAGTCCTGGGGGATTCCTCCGACAACTGCACCGGGAAACACCTGGCAGTTGTTCCCCATCGTCACGTATGAAAAAATGTTGGCGTGAGGGTAAATCTTGCAGTTGTCCCCGATTGTCACATTGTCGTCAATGAAGGCGTAAGGCCCCACCTCGACATTTTCTCCCAATTTAGCATTCGCGCTCACAGTCGCGAGAGGATGAATTTTAGCCATAAGTTTAAAGTTTTGACAAAGCCGCCTTGGCAGCATTACTGTTTATTTTGTGGCCAGGTTTGTACGCGCTGACATGAGCCCTGGGAAAACCTCCGAGCAGTCTCATGTCTCCTATGAGGTCGAGCAGCTTGTGCCGCCCGCATTCATTCGGGAAATGAAGATTTATGTTGCTGAGATAACCGTCTTCCTTGACGGAAAGTCTCGGCTGGCCGAAAATACGGCTCATGTTGTCAAGCTGCTCCCTGGCGACAGGATGCTCTACGACAACTATTGCATTGTCCACATCCCCTCCCCTGATGAGACCATGGGCTGCGAGGGCCTCAAGCTCATGGAAGAAGCAGAATGTCCTGCATGGTGCCACTTGTCCGGCATAGTCGGAACCTTCAGACCACTGCGCGGTCTGCACACCGAGGACCTTGGAATTGAAATCCACCGTCACCTCGAAAGACATCACGTCGGAGGGCTCGATGCGGACCCATGATCCTGTCAGGTCGTCCTTGAGTTCAATCACCTCGGGGATCTCTATATATTTTCTTTCAGCATTCTGGGCCGCCAGTCCGTCAGGAGCGATTGTCCTTACATAGGTCTCGGCACTCCCGTCAAGTATGGGAACCTCCTCGTTGTCGAGTTCTATCCTCGCGTTGTCGACCCCCAACCCTGTAAGGGCAGAAAGCAAATGTTCAATCGTGACCACCGAATGTTCACCCTCCGAAATGGTCGTGCTCCTGTCAGTTCTTGAGACCTTGGTGGCTATCGCAGGTATCTCGACACCCGCATCCGTGCGGAAAAAACGGATTCCGTAATTTTCCGGTGCGGGACAAATGGTCATATGGGCATACTTGCCGGTATGAAGACCCCGGCCCTCGAAGCTGTACTCTCTCTTTAATGTCTGCTGGTCCATAATGGGCTGCAAAGATATAAAAAATTTTTATTCTTCCCCTGATTGCTTGAATTTGGCATATGCCTTCAGATAGGTCTTGTGCAAAATTGCGGGGCTGCCGAAATATACTTGTCCGGATTTCTTTATGTTGCCTATCACACCGGCCTGGGCCGCCAGAGTTGTCTTGTCGGCGACAGTCACATGGCCGGACACTCCTACCTGACCTGCAAGAATACAGTTTCGGCCAATCTTCGAAGACCCGGCAATGCCCGTAAGAGCGGCAATGGCCGTATTTTCTCCGACAACCACATTATGCGCTATCTGGCAGAGATTGTCTATCCTGACGCCGTCCGCAATTATAGTGGATTCCATTGGAGCCTTGTCCACCGTGGTATTTGAGCCTATCTCAACGTCGTTTCCGATTATGACATTGCCGACGTGCTCGATTTTCTTCCACGTCCCGTCAGGTTGGGGAGCATTCCCGAAACCGTCGTCGCCTATTATGCATCCTGCATGAAGGATTACCCTGTCCCCTATCACCATACCAGGGAAAATGTGCACTCCAGGATAAATGATGCAGTTTGAGCCTATCCTGGTTCCGGCACCTATGGTCACATTGTCGAAAATCTTCGTGTAATCACCGATGCGGCAGTCCTTTCCGATCGTAACGAAATCGCCGACATACACCTTTTTGCCAAGCTTTGCGCTCCATGCAATCCTGCAGCGCCCGCGATGACGCTTGTAGGCCCTCTTCTGACTTGCCATGTATCCAAGAAGCTCGGCGAGCGCATCGTATGCGTTTGGTACACGGACCATTGTTGGCCCGACAGGCTCCTTGGGGACAAAGTCAGAATTTACCAGCAAGACGGAAGCCTTGCTGGTATAGACATAATGCTCATATTTCGGATTTGCGAAAAAACAGAGCTGTCCCGGTTTTCCGTGTTCGATTTTCGCAAATGAGGAGACCTTGGCCTGAGGGTCGCCTTCAACTGTGCCCTTCAGCACCTCGGCAAGCTGCTTCGCTGTAAATTCCATAAATCACAAAAAGTCTGTCTCTCAAAATCTCCAGCCTATTGTAAGTGCAACATTCCAAAGACTTCTATGGTTCAATATCTTGGGAGATGCGGCATTCACGGCATTTCCTGCAGCATCATTGTTATTATAATCGTAGTATGGCGCAAACAGCGTGTCGGGATAACCTGTCCATACGGCGCCGAGATCAGCAAAGAAAGAACCCGGAGACGAATAGCCGACACCAAATGACACGTACTTTGTCTTGTCTCCATAATACCTGTAGCTGACAAGCTGCTTTGTCCTCGTCATCATGTAGGAATTATAGTCAGCGAGAAAATCATCCACCGTCACATTCTCGCCGAGGTTGTTTGTCCAGTGACGCTCGGGAGTGGTGGACAAACCGAATCCTGCACGTACGGAGAACGCCGGAGACACCCTGTATTCACCGCCAACGCGCAAACTGTGCGCAACCCCGGCAAAGTACCGGTTGGCATCGTTCAGGTCAGCAAATATGTCCTGAGGATAAGTGCGCCCGGGGTTGATTTCGTAGAATCTCATCACGCTGTAGTCGGTCACCTCGTAATCCACACTCACGAAACCCCTGGTTCCGAAAGTCCATGCGACGCCGAAATTGGCAGAGTATGGAGACTTGAGGTTATATGAATATTCGCCTTCAGGAGAGCTCTGGGAGTCATCGAACATGCTGTCGGCAAAACTCGTGGAAGCAGAATACTGCCAATGCTCCGTTACGGTGTACATGGTGGGAGTCTGGATAGCCGCACCCAGTCTAAGCCCCTCAAAAGGTGTCACTATCAAGCCAAACTTGGCATACACTCCGTCAACATCGGCAAGATAGCGGTAGCCATATGATGCGGAAAGGAAATTCGTTTCCACCTGGGACCCGTCATCCATGTTGTACACTATAGGAAACTGGTCCGGATTCACGGCTGATTCGTAGAAGGACTCCGAATATCCGTATCTCGCATAAGGGAAACCGAGATTAACTCCGACAAACACCTTGTCGGAGAAATTCATCGCATAATTGATGACAATGTCATTCTTGCTACCCCATTTCTGAGTCAGCGAATTCTGTGACAGCGGCCCCGGGACATAATGCCACTTGCCGCTTCCGTCTATCATTTCAGTGACACCGACATAATTGTTGCCGTTGCCGTAAGTGCCGAACATTCCTGCCTGATACGCAGTGATTATGTCCCATGACACCCCGCTGGCATCAAAGGCATTGCTTCCCGCCAGCAGGCCCTCGTCCAGCCCCGCAGCAGCCGAAGCGAACTCCGCCACCTTGGAAGTCTGGCTGTTCTGGCCGAAGGCGTTTGCATAATAGTTGTACTGGCTTGTCTGGTTGGATATCAATCCGAAAGTGAAACTTTTCAGACCGCGCGTCCTTCCGGTGGAAGCAACGACCGTAGCCCCGAAATTCGGCAATGTCAGCCTGGAATCGGAATAGCTGCGCTGCGGACCGTACTGCAATTCCCCGGACGGAGAATATGCCGAACCGACAACGGAAATAGCAACCCCGGGGGTTATGGTAATCTGGCTGTAGTTCGCCACGGCGGCACCGGCAGGATTAATTCCTACCGTTCCCAGATCCCCACCTACTGCAGTAACGGCATTCCCCAGGGCCATTGAACGTGCCGTTCCATAATATTCGTTGCGACTGAAATTGATCGCATCATACATGTTCTGTGCTCCGGCAACAACCGCACAGGCGGTGAACGCTGCCATTGCGCAAATTAACCTTGTCGCTTTCATCGTTCCATCAATTTAATTTGTTACCTGCGGCCGCGGCTGTAGTTTCCGCCGCCGCCGCTGCGCATTGCACCGCCGCCTCCGCTGCCTCCGCCGTAACTGCGGCTGGGAGAAGAATACGACGATCCCCTCGAATACGAGCTGCCCGGGTTGGTGTAGCTGCGTGTGGACTGGCTGCTGCGGGAAGGACTGCCGAAAGAATTATTGTAGCTTCCGCTGTTCTCGCTGCCGTAGCTGCGGGAATAGTTGTAATTGCTGTTCGGGCGCCTGTTGGCATTGTTGTTCACTGTAGAATTCGAAGTGCTTCCGGAAGGCCTCGATGTCCCCGTTATGACAGAGCCGCCACTTCCGGCGGTGCCACTGCCGAGAGCTGACCCACGCCTGTAATTCGAAGATCCGGCAGAACCGTAATTTCCTCCTGCAGAACTGTACGACCTGGTGTAGTTCAGATTGCTGCCAGTTCCAGGACGTGACACTGAAGATCCGCCGCCTTGCGTAAGGAACCTCGGGCCATAGAAATGCCTGCCGTCGGAAGACAGTCCCGGCCTCCTGTAGTCATTCCAGTAATGCGGGTAGTAATTATGGTAATGAGGATAATACCATGAATCCCAGTACCAGGGATCCCAATACCATGAGTTCCAGTACCAGGGGTCCCAATATCCGGAATACCATGGATAACCCCAGCCGTACCATGGGTCGTACCATGATGAATAGTAAGCCCAATGACGCCAAGGCCAAGAGAAAGCCCACGCGCTTCCCCACGCAAACCATGGCGAATTGTACCAGCTGTCATTCTCCCTGACGACGACATAGACGGTATCCTTCTGTTTGGCGTCGCGGGCAATATTAGCTGCGGCCATCGCCGCAAAATCATCTTTTGAGTAAATCTGAACCGCCTCGGCAACAGGCTCCGGCCTGCTGTAGATACCGTCCTGGAACCGCTGTTGCGCGAATTGCGCGGTGGTTCCGCAAGATGACAGCAAGAAGAGCAGAGGCAGTACGAGTACTATGCACCGGTTCATCTTCATAATGATAAAAGTTTGTATCTTTGCACACAAAGTCCGGGCCAAAGGTCCTGACCATACTATAGATGCAAATTTCTAAAAAAAACGCAGATATTTCAACAAGAATATGGCAAAAGCGGTAACCAAGCGTTCAGAGAACTATTCTCAGTGGTACAATGATCTTGCCCTGAAGGCGGATCTCGCGGAGCAGTCAGCCGTCAGGGGCTGCATGGTAATCAAGCCTTACGGCTATGCAATATGGGAGAAGATGCAGCACATCCTTGACGGGATGTTCAAGCAGACAGGCGTACAGAATGCCTATTTTCCCCTGTTTATACCGAAATCATTCTTCAGCCGCGAAGCCGAGCATGTGGCAGGCTTCGCCAAGGAGTGCGCCGTTGTGACCCATCACCGGCTCATGAATGATCCGGACGGCAACGGAGTGGTGGTCGATCCGTCGGCAAAGCTTGAAGAGGAACTGATTGTCCGTCCTACATCAGAGACAATAATCTGGAGCACCTACAAAAACTGGATCACCTCATGGAGGGACCTTCCGATTCTCTGCAACCAGTGGTGCAACGTTGTCCGCTGGGAAATGCGCACCAGACTGTTCCTCCGCACCGCGGAATTTCTCTGGCAGGAAGGGCACACTGCCCATGCGACAGCCGAAGAAGCACAGGCAAGGGCAGAGCAGATGGTAAGGATCTATGCCGATTTTGCACGCAACGTGATGGCTCTGCCGGTGATCATGGGACACAAGAGCCCCAACGAAAGGTTTGCCGGAGCCCTCGACACCCTGACAATCGAAGCCATGATGCAGGACGGAAAGGCACTCCAGGCCGGGACATCGCATTTCCTTGGACAGAACTTCGCGAAATCTTTCGACGTGCAGTTCACCAACAAGGAAGGCAAGCAGGAATATGTCTGGGCGACATCATGGGGTGTCAGCACAAGGCTCATGGGTGCGTTGATCATGGCGCACGGCGACGACAACGGCCTGGTGCTGCCTCCAAGGCTGGCACCGATCCAGATAGTAATGGTGCCCATATACAAGACCGAAGACGAGCGCAATGCCGTGCTCGCAAAAATGCAGGAAGTCACCAAGGACCTCGACAGGCTCGGAGTAAGCTGGAAAATCGATGACCGTGACACGCTCAGGCCTGGATTCAAGTTTGCCGAGTGGGAACTCAAGGGAGTTCCGGTGCGTCTCGCCATGGGAGCAAGGGACCTCGAGTCCGGAACCGTTGAGGTCGCCAGACGAGACACCCTGACCAAAGAGACCATGCCTCTGGAGCATCTTGCCGACCATATTCCTGCGCTGCTCGACAGCATACAGCAGAACATCTATGACAAGGCCCTCGCATTCAGGGATGCCCACGTCGAGAAATGCGACAGTTGGGATGAGTTCAAGGAAAAGATCCAGACAGGACGCTTCCTTCTCTGCCACTGGGACGGAACTGTTGAGACTGAACAGGCCATCAAGGACGAGACCAAGGCTACAATAAGGTGCATCCCCATCGACAGCTACGTCTGCGAGGAGGAGGGAAAGGACATTTATTCAGGAAAGCCCTCACACCGCAGAGTCGTTTTCGCAATATCCTACTGATCACTGATGTACAGTCCGATGAACAAGGTTTTCATTACCGCCCTGGCAGCCTTGTGCGCAGCGACGTCAGCCGTCGCCCAGGTTGATGTGCAGACCGCCGCAGCACAGGCTGCGGCTGCCCTTCTTGGGGCTCCGGAGGCGCAGGAGGAAGAGGAAAAGCCAAACTATTGGACAAATTCCTTCCAGCTTGACATGGGGTTCAGCCAAACCAATCTGTGGAGCTGGGCAGCCGGAGGATACAACACGCTGAGCCTCAACTCGGGAATAGACGCGAAAGCGAAATATGCAAAGGAGCAGAGCAGCTGGAACAACAGGCTCCAGCTCCAGTACGGCTTCCTGTGGTCTGCCGACAAGGCGAACCTGCTTCAGAAGACCAATGATCTGATGTACCTTGAAAGCCAGTTCGCCTACAAGACATCACAGAAAAGCAAGTGGAACTACACGGTGTCGTTTGATTTCCGTTCGCAGTTTTCCGACAGTTACGACTCTTATTCCCAGGATGCCGAGACCGGACTCTGGTCCGGCAAACTGAAGTCCGGATTCCTCGCTCCGGCCTACACCAACCTGGCAATAGGTATGGAGTGGGCCCCCGTAGACTGGTTCAACGTGAACTTTGCACCCCTCACCGGCGGATTCACGATATGCCAGATAGAGGATCTCCGCAAGAACTATGGTATGAAACTGAAGGACCCCACTCTTGACCCGAACCTGGAGGCGAACTACAGGAGCGCACTTTTCCAGTCCGGTGCACAGATCAAGATGAACTTCAAGGCGTCAATCAACGACAGCTTCTTCTATGAGACCCAGCTGGTGCTTTTCACGGACTACCTGAACCATCCTTTCAAGGAGAACAGGGTCAACTGGGACAACAAGATCACCTGGCAGTTTGCGAAGTTCTTCAAGATTGGTCTGAACACCTGGATGATATATGACCCTATCGTGCTGATCGACGGACAGCAGAAAGTCCAGTTCAAGGAATCATTCTCCATAAGTTTCACATGGCTGCTGACGAACAAGTGACAAGGCGCATCCTCCTTGCGGTAAGCGGAGGCATCGACTCAATGTACATGGCGAACAGGGCCCCGGAACTCTTCCCCGGGGCCGTTTTCGCTGTCGCGCACTGCAATTTCCGCCTCAGGGGCAGCGAATCCGACGGTGACGAGGCCTTTGTCGTGGAATGGTGCCGCAGTCACGGCATCAAATGTTTCAGCCGCAAGTTCGACACCACCGGATATTCCCTTGACAACGGAATCAGCATAGAGATGGCAGCCAGAGAGCTGCGCTACGCATGGTTCCGGGAGTTGTGTTCAGAGCACGGCTTCGAAGCCGTCGCGGTTGCACACAATGCCGATGACAATGCCGAGACCCTGATTCTCAATCTGCTGCGCGGGACAGGCATCAGAGGCATAAGAGGAATGGGAAGCCGTGAGGGCGTGCTGCGCCCTCTGCTCGGGACGAGCCGCTCCGACATCAGGGAGTGGATGTCGGAGCACGGCTGCAGCTGGAGGGAAGACCGCACCAATTCCGACAGCACCTACAAACGCAATCTCATACGCAACGAGGTATTCCCCCTTTTCGCTAAAATCAATCCGTCTTTCATCAGGACCCTGAACTCCGACATGCTCAGGTTCGCCCAGGCCGGAGACATCGCCGAAGAGTACTTCCGGAAGAATTCCGGGAGGATTGTGCTCCCCGACGGAAACATATCAGTCAAGGAACTTCTGTCCTGCGCACATTGGGAATTTGTCCTGTGGCGACTTCTGGAAAACAGCGGAATCTCGCAGGATGAGTTCTCCTCGCTCGTCCAGTCGCTGTCTGCAGGCAGACAGTACGCAGGGCGCAAGTTTGGTCCGGTAACCGGGGCTTCAGGCAGACTCATGGTCAACAACTGCAATGCTTCGGAGGGGAAGAATCTCGACATCAGAATCATGGGCGTGAACGAGCTCGGCACACCAAAACAGCCGGAGGGTGTGCTCGTGGCCGACGCCGACAGACTTCAGCTGCCGCTGAAAATAAGGAAATGGCAGCCCGGTGACTGGATGATCCCGCTGGGCATGCGCGGCAAGAAAAAAATATCGGACATCCTTACGGACATGCATGTCCCGGTGGTCCAGAAGGAGCAGATGCTTGTCGCGGAACTTGAAGGACAACATGTTGCGGCACTTTTGTGCTACCGCATAGACGACAGCTTAAAAATCACGGAAAAGACCACCCGGGTAATCAGGATGGAACTGCTGCCTGTGCAAAAGTGACCCCGGGAACTACTCCTGGACGATGAAGACATCGTCACCCGGTGCAGCGAAGTGAAGCTGTTCCCTGGCGAAACGCTCAAGGGAATCCCGGTCGTCGGTCAGTTGGCGTATCCTGGCCTCAAGAGCGGCATTTTCAGCCTCAAACTGCTCAATCTGGCGCGTCTGCCTGCCAAGCGTGATGCCGGAGCCGATCCAGGTGATGAGGCTGTCTTTCTTGACACAAAGAAAAAAAACGAAAAGAACCGTCACAATCATGGCATAGCGCAGGAACGACCGCTGCTCCCGGCGGCTCCCGTCCTTGCTCCTGTCCCATAAATCACGAAATTTCCCCATTGTCGGCTTCTTCATTGACACAAAAATAGTTAAATTTGTCGAAAACAATTACAAAAAATGAAGCCTACTCTTTTAGTTCTTGCTGCCGGCATGGGCAGCCGTTACGGCGGACTCAAGCAGATGGACGGCCTTGGGCCCAACGGCGAAACCATAATCGACTATTCAATCTATGATGCTATCAGGGCCGGATTCGGCAAAGTGGTCTATATCGTACGGGAGTATTTCCTCGATCAGTTCAAGGAGACCGTAAGGAAAAAATACAGCCACGTCAAGTGCTGTGACGGCAGCCCTCTCGAATTCGTGTTCGTAACCCAGGAACTGAACAAGATACCCGCACGCTTCACCCTGAACCCGGAAAGGCAGAAGCCTTGGGGAACCGCACATGCCGTACTCATGGCAAAGGACGCAATTGACGGCCCGTTCGTGGTCATCAACGGCGACGACTACTACGGCAGGGAATCATTCAAGATTGCCGGAGACTGGTGCCGTGCCCACGAGACCAGCAAAGGAGTTTATGCAATAGTGGGCTTCGAACTTGACCATACCCTGAGCGAATCCGGAGGTGTTTCAAGGGGAATCTGCCACTACGACGGGGCCAAGCATCTTACCGACGTGGTGGAGCATCTCAACATCGCAAAGGACAGCGACGGGGAAGTCCGCGGCGACAACTCGCTGACTTCCGAGCATGTGGTTCTCAACGGAAAGGACCTCTGCTCCATGAACATGTGGTGCTTCACTCCCGACTATTTCGCGGAGAGCGAGGTCATCTTTGAAGATTTCCTTGAAAGGAACATAAAGGAAATGAAAGCCGAATTCTACATCCCCTATGCCATAGACAGGATGATCAAGGGAGGAAAAGCAAGCTGTGACGTGCTCTCTACCCCTTCGCGCTGGTTCGGAGTTACATACAAGGAGGACAGGCCCGCAGTCGTCGCCAAATTCGCGGAACTCGTTTCCGAAGGAGTCTATCCCTCACCGCTTTACGAATAGGGCCATGGAAGATTCCGCCAACAGCCGGAAAAAGCGCGGCAAATTCAAGTTCTTCGACACCTACAGCTGGTTCGTGCCGGGAGTCGGGCAGATGTTCGTACTGCTGCTCATGCTCCTTGTCGGAGCCGTGCTGGGCAATCTGGTCACCCTGGTCTTTACGCTTGCCGGAAGCCAGCAGGCCGCTTCTGACTATGCGATGCTGATAGCCTATCCGGTCATGTTCATACCTGCGATGATATATGCCGGAGCGCGCAGCAAGATCTCGTCGTACAACAGCAGGGGCGTCAGACTTGACAGCCGCAATTTCGGGAAAACCGGAGGCGCGTTGTGCGGCCTGCTTGTCGCTCTCGCCACACTTGCATGCGCATATTGCCTGGATATCACGAATTATATCCTTCCCGAGATGCCGGAATGGATGGAATCCATGATGGACAGCATGACAAACGGCGTGATTTGGGTCAACTTCTTGAGCGTAAGCATCTTTGCTCCGTTCTTCGAGGAATGGCTCTGCCGGGGAATGGTCTTGAGGGGGCTGCTGAACAACAGAGTCAGTCCAGCCGTTGCGATATTGGTTTCCGCACTATTCTTCGCACTCATACACCTGAACCCGTGGCAGGCACTTCCCGCATTCGCAATAGGATGCCTGTTCGGCTATGTGTACTACAAGACAGGATCGCTGAGACTGACCATGCTGATGCACTTCACCAACAACACTTTCGCCCTGATAATGTCGAATGTCGATGCTCTCAAGGATGCCGACACGTGGAAGGAAGTGCTGCCGGCCCAGCTTTACTGGATAATTTTTGCAGGCTGCATCCTGCTGCTGATACTGATAATCAGGGTGTTCGCCAGGATTCCGTCCAGATATCCTGAAGGCAACTGCGACAAAGTGGCTCCCTTGTTTGAATAATGGAAGTCTGAAATTGAAAAAGGAGATATCCGGACAGGATACCTCCTTTTTTTCTAGCAGGAATGTCAAAGTGTCCGCAGAGGCTGCGCGGCAGCCACATTGTGGACCCTGAGGATATCGGCACCGTTCCTGACGGCAATCCGGTGATATTTCTCCGTATCCCCTCCGGTAAAGCGCTTGTCGGCAATGCCCACAAGCAGCGGACGGCCGAAAACTGAGAAATCCCTCAGATGATCCAGCAGCTCGATATTCTGTTCAGCCGTCTTTGCGAAGCCGAATCCCGGGTCGAGAATCCAGTCGCGTATGCCGGCCGCCGAAGCCTTTGCCTCAAAGTTCCTGAAATACTGCAGCAGTTCCTCCACGACTCCTCCAGGATAGTCACACATGGCGTCCATCGTCCGCGGGTTTCCGCGCTTGTGCATGGCGACGTAAGTCAGGCCGAGAGCCGCAACGGTATGAAGCATTTCAGGATCGTCCTCGCCTGCTGAAATGTCGTTGACCACGAAAGGTCCGGCAGAGTCATAGACTCTCCGCACTATTTCCGATCTGCAGGTATCGATGGAGAACGGAAAATCTCCCAACAGGGGGATTACAGGCTTCAGACGGTTCCATTCATCCTCCAGACTCACTTCTGCCGCTCCCGGACGGGAAGATACGGCCCCGATATCGATGATGTCGGCCCCGTCGGCAATCATTCTCTCCATCACTTTGCCTGCCGTCCCGGCAGATGCGCGACTCTCCTCCAGAAAAGAATCCGGAGTGAGATTCATTATTCCCATTATCTTGAGCATGGTGCAAATTTATGCAATTATGCATCTTCTTCCTATATTTGCAATTATGCTAATCGTGATGGAAGGCCTGGACGGTGCAGGGAAATCCACCCAGGTCAAGATGTTCAGGGAATACCTGGAAAGTGTCTCCCCCGATGTGGAATACATCCATTTCCCGCGCTACGACGCGCCTGTCTACGGCGAACTCATCAGCAAGTTCCTGAGAGGAGATTTCGGGCCCAACGATTCCGTGCACCCGCAGCTCGTGGCCCTGCTGTTCGCCGAGGACAGGAGAACGGCTTCAGAATCCATCCGCAGCACGCTCGAGAGAGGAGGGACAGTGCTGCTTGACAGATACGTATACTCCAATATCGCCTACCAGTGCGCCAAGATGCCGACAGAAGAAGGAGCCGAACAGCTGCGCAAATGGATCCTCAATACTGAATACGGACAATTCGGGCTTCCCAGGCCGGACCTCAACATGTTTCTCGATGTTCCGATAAGTTTCGTGCAGGAGAGCCTGAGCAGGCAGAGATACGGGGATGAACGCAGCTATCTTCACGGGCATCAGGACATACACGAGGCCGACATAAGTTTCCAGCGTAAAGTCCGCGACATGTACCGCAGGCAGGCTGGAGAGGACAGCCGGTTCATTCCCATAGACTGCGGTGACGCTCAAGGCGCGATGCTCCCTCCAAAAGCAATATTTTCAAAAATAAAGGAATGCTATGAGAATCATAAGGAGAATTAGTGCTGTAATAATCGGCTTCACCTTCTTCATCGCCGGGTTGTTCAAGCTCATGGATCCCGTAGGGGCCGGACTTGTCATGGACGAGTATTTCAAGTTCCTTCACCTCGGATTCCTTCGCTTTGCGTCGGACTTCGCAGGAACGGCGATGGCGCTTGCCGAAACCATCATCGGAATTGCCCTGATTACCGGTGTCTGGCGCAAGGTCACGGCATTCGTTTCGCTGGCCGTTCTCTCCGCCTTCACATTGCTGACAGCAGTCCTGGCAATATTCAATCCCCCGATGGACTGCGGCTGTTTCGGAGAGGCCATACATCTCACGCATTTCCAGAGTCTCGTCAAGAACCTTGTGCTTCTGGCACTGTGGGCACTGGCATATCTGCCTGTCGGAGTCATTGAACCTACAAGAAAAATCAAGTATGTCAGCTTCACCATAGCCTCAATATCGGCCTGCCTTTTTTTGCTGTACTCCGTCTTTTCAATACCCCTGATGGACTTTACGGACTACAAGCCCGGAACGGAACTGAGCTCGCTGGAAAATGCCGACTGGACGCAGGCAGATGAGATAGTGCTACTGTCATTCAGCGATGTGCAGGGGCAATACGCCGACTCCCTGGCCCTGCAGGGCAATGTAATGACAGCCTCTGTCTACAGTCCCGAAAAGATGCCACGGCAAAGATGGCAGAAGCTTTCTGCCTTCATGGATGCTGCCGCAGAAAAGGGATTCACGCCTCTCGTTCTCACGGCCTCAACTCCCGAACTCATCACGGAAGAGGTCAGTTCGCCGGAACTGCTGCCATACATTTATTTTGCGGACCGCAGGACACTCATGACCCTGAACCGGTCCAACGGAGGCGTCAGCTTCATCTCAGACGGACAGATCGTGGCCAAATGGTCAGTCAACAGGCTGCCTGACAAGGATGAGCTCCAGGAACTTGCCGATTCAGACCCGATAGAATCCCTGGTTGCGGTCAGCCATGCATCCAAACTCAAGTTCCAGGCTTTTCTGCTGTACATTTTGGCAGTAATGCTGCTGCTCTAGAAAAAACTCGGGAGTCCTTTGCCGTCGGCCGGCAGGACTCCCGGAAAAATCATTCAGGCAAAGCTATTGCCCCAGGAAGCCGGCGATTCCTTCAATATCGCCGCGGGAAAAGTTCCGCTGCTCTCCGGAAGCAAGATTCTTGATGTTGACGGTTCCGGATTCTGCCTCTGAAGATCCGTTGATCGAAATGTACGGGATGCCCCTGCGGTCCGCATATTCAAACTGCTTCTTAAGTTTTGCCGAATCAGGATAGATTTCAACTATCAGGTCCCTGTCGCGAAGTGCAGCCGCAAGAGGAAGAAGGTATTCCACCTCTGCCGTTCCCATGTTGGCAAACAGCAGCACCGGCACGTTCGTCAGGCCTTCAGGGAAAAGATTCAGCCCCTTCATCACGTCATAGATGCGATCTGCACCGAAACTGATTCCAACTCCTGACAGTCCGGGGAGCCCGAAAATTCCGGTCAGATTGTCATAGCGTCCGCCGCCTCCAATACTGCCGATCTGCCAGTCAAGTGCCTTCACTTCGAATATCGCCCCCGTATAGTAGCTCAGTCCGCGGGCCAGCGAAAGGTCAAGCACAGTCTCCGTGCCGATACCGGCAGCAGAAATGTAGCCGAACAGTTCCTCAAGCTCCGCGAGGCCCTTCATCCCTTCCTCGGACGAGGCCATAAGTTCCTTCATCGCGGCAAGTTTCTCACCGTTTGAGCCGCTGAGAGTCAGCACAGGAACGAGTTTGGCAACCGCAGCCTCGTCAAGGCCCTTCGAGAGAAGTTCTTCCTTGACTGCCTCCAGACCTATCTTGTCAATCTTGTCTATAGCGACGGTAATGTCCACGACCTTGTCCGGGAAGCCGCTGATTTCGGCAAGACCCGAAAGCACCTTGCGGTTGTTTATCCTTAGAGAAACCCTGATGCCCAGCCTGCGGTAGACCTCATCGACTATCTGCACCAGTTCCAGTTCGCAAAGCTGGCTCCGGCTTCCGACCATGTCCACGTCGCACTGGTAAAACTCGCGATAGCGCCCCTTCTGTGGTTTGTCAGCTCTCCAAACGGGCTGGATCTGAAAGCGCTTGAAGGGCAGGGTTATCTCATTCTGGTGCTGAACGACATAGCGCGCAAAGGGCACTGTAAGATCGTAGCGCAACCCTTTCTCGCACACCTGCGGGGTGAGCGGCTTCTCAAAGTCCGCATTTGCAAAAGCGTCACCGGAATTGAGAATACGGTAGAGCAGCTTGTCTCCCTCTTCACCGTACTTGCCGAGCAGGGTCGACAGGTTCTCCATCGCCGGAGTCTCTATCTGTGCATAGCCATATTTGCGGAATACCTGCCTGATGATGCTGAAGATATAGTTTCTTTCCGCCATTTCGGCGTGTCCGAAATCGCGTGTTCCCTTTGGTATGGAAGGTTTCTGTGCCATCGTATATTGAATTGTTGTGCAAATTTACTACTTTTGACAAAATTTGCATTCCCAATGAAAGATTTCCTGAAGATTACAGCCGCCGTGATCTGTGGCTTCATAATCGTGACAGTCATCATGTTCATTCTCGGCTTCGGTTTCCTCGGTGCATTGCTGGCAGCCGGAAGTTCAACTCCCGTATTGCCCAAATCAGGCGTACTGACGGTTGACATGTCCAAAATAGTCCTCGGAGAGCAAAGCAAGGAGGCCAGCGCTCTTCCGACATCGCTCGGCGGAGGCACCTCTGCACAGACAATAGGAATATGGGACGCCGTACAGGCAATCAACACCGCAGCGGAAGACCCTGCCGTCAAATACATCTACCTCAAGACAGACGGTTCGATGAGCGGTGTTTCCGCCCTTGAGGAATTCCGCGCCGCACTCGAGCACTTCCGTCTCACCAGCGGCAAGGCCGTAGTCTCATACATCGAGTCCCCGACCAGCGGCAGCTATTATCTGGCGTCAGTGGCCGACAAGGTCTACATGACGGAATTCCAGGGTGCCACCACCATGGTGAACGGAGTCTCAAGCCAGATGGTTTTCCTCGGAGACCTTCTCGACAGGCTTGGCGTAAACGTGCAGCTTATCCGCCACGGCAAATACAAGTCCGCGGGAGAGATGTACACCCGCTCATCCGCGAGCCCCGAAAACCGGGAGCAATATCAGAGAATGGTGGACTCAGTGTGGGGAACCATGGCCGGGCAGATTTCTGCCAGCCGCGGCCTGAGCGTTGACGAGCTCAACGATGCAGTCGACGGGCTCAAGCTCAACCTGCCTCAGGACTTCGTGGACTGCGGACTCGTGGACGAACTGCTCACGACGGAGGAACTGAAAGACAAGCTGGCAATGCTCGCCGTAGTCGATGACTTCGATGACGTGGAGATGATCAGTTTCCCCGACTATGTCGCAGCAAGGAAGCAAATCTCCAAGGCGTCCAAGGAAATTGCAGTAATCTATGCCCAGGGCAACATTGTCGACGGATCCGAAAAGTCTGACGTTGCAGGAGACCGCTTTGCGCAGATCATTGCCGATGTAAGGGCGGATTCCACCGTCAAGGCCGTCGTGCTCAGGGTCAACTCCCCCGGAGGCAGCGTGCTGGCATCAGAGAAGATCAAGAACGAACTCGACCTTCTCAAGCAGACAAAGCCGCTCATTGCATCCTACGGAGACTATGCCGCTTCCGGCGGATACTGGATTTCAACCAACTGCGACAGAATCTTCTCGGATGCCACGACGCTGACGGGCTCCATCGGAGTCTTCGGCATCGTGCCCGACTTCTCCAAGACTGCCAAAGATGTGCTTCACATCAACATCGAGAGCATATCTTCAAACAGGCACGGCGACATGTATACCGGGATGAGACCGTTCGACGAAGCGGAATACAATTATATGCTTGCATCGATTGAATCAATCTACGACCGCTTCACGACCATCGTTTCCGAAGCACGCTCGCTTCCCAAGGAAACCGTGGACAACATAGGACAGGGAAGAGTCTGGACAGGCTATGACGCCGCAGCCCTGCGCCTTGTCGACGAGATAGGAAGCCTTGAGAACGCTGTTTCGTATGCTGCGGCTATGGCCGGAGATCCCGAGGTCTCAAACTGGAGAGTGTCCGGTTATCCCAGGCCGCTGTCGCCTCTGGAGGAACTGCTTTCCTTCTTCGGAGCCGAAGCCTCTGCAGGCACCGCATTCGGCAACCTGAGTCTGGCCGAAAGTGCCGAGAGCCTCGCCAAGGGTCTCGGGGAGCTCTCACAGCCCCAGGTCCTCGCCAGGATGGACACCGAGATTGAGATAAGATAAGACTTTCGTGATGAAGATACGAAAACGGGCACGGAGAGAAATTCCGCGCCCGTTTTTCATCTGTTATTATGTCAGAACGTAACCTTCAATGACAATCCGAAAGCCGGAGAGGCCCCATAGCCGAAAGGCGTGGCGGTACTTGCAATGTAAGGATTAAGCTTTATGTCCACTGATGAAAGACGAGTCACATCCCTTAGATACATGTTCTTGATCTTCGCATGCTGAACCCCGTCAATTATCGCCCAGATGTCCACACCCACCATTGCAACCACTCCTGCAAGCATAACAATCGATCCAGTAATAAATGAATCTTCCTCCTCCACCTTGCCAGAAGATGAATAATAAGCAGAATTAACAATATTTGATCCTCCAGCAACTACAACTAGGCATGCAGCATATCCTCCAAAAAACGCAAGACCTCTGCCGACATTGCCGTTGACCGCCTGGCCAAGCCCGGGAATGAAGAAGGAGCACAGGCCACCGGCCAGCGGGCTGTACCTGTCCCCTGGCATACGAACATAATCCGAAGCCTTGTACAGTTTCCTGTACTGGTGATATTTCATTCCGGGAGTTATACCTTCCGGCACCTCCCTTGAATCCTCCATCTGCTCATAATAAGCTTTCATGGTCTCATCCTGCATCCTCCTGATGGAATCAACAGCCGCAGCTGCCTCCAATTTTTCTTCATTCCTTGACCTTTTGGCTTCCTGTCTCGCGGCACGCTTCTCCTGCTGAGCATTCGCAAGTTCAGCAACTGTCATATTCAGCCACGATATATTTTCTGCAGCATCAGCCGTAGACTCAGGCATAACGTCAAGCCCTGATCCTGTCCCCAACAGCATCGCCGCCAATCGTTTGCACCCGGCCTCAATATCCTTGGCCTCAGCAAGAGTCTGCACGTTCGCTGTAGATTCCAACTTTGCGGTTTCCACATTCAGAATCTTTGCCGTAATGAAAATATGCGTATCATCCACTCTCGCCACCTCCGCGACAAGAATATAAGAAGCACCTGTCATTTTGACATGCACCCCGAAAGTTAGACAAAAAACTTTCGGGGTTTTGTTATGTCTAAA
>CABUIX010000003.1 GCA_902491795.1 uncultured Bacteroidales bacterium
CGGCCGAGAGTTTCACCTTGGCCTCAAACTCGCCTCCGCGCAGGGTGTAGAGGAACGGTGCGTCGTCGACGGTGAAGCCGTAGTGAGAGATTCTCCAGTAGTCGGACTTCGGTGTCACGCTCATGGTGAGCACCCCGTCCTTGATTTCCCACTGCTCCGGCTCGTTGAACCACTGCATCATCTCGAGTGTCTGTCCGAAAGCGCTCTGCGCAAGCATGCATGCAGCCGCGCAGCAAATGATTCCTGCAAGTTTCATATTCCTTAAAGTTTTGCGAATAACCATTGATTTTGATTAGATTTGCAAATCTAACGCATTGCTCCAGAACGCACAATGACTATTAATAACCATTTTATGGACACAAGCATGAACACTGCCGACTTACTCGGCCGCGAATTTCGTTCACAGGACTTTTCCGGAGAAGATCTCTATGCCGGACTGCTGGAAAGATACCGTCAGACAGCCGCAGGATATGCCCGCATCGAGAATGCCGTCGCGGTGCTCAGCGACCTCCACTCCGGCACGAGCTACATCCACTACGGAGGATTCGCGCAGATGCTGGACGCTCCCTTCCCGAAGGCAGCCGACACCGTGCAGTCGATATGGGAGGAGGAAATCCTGCAGCTCCTTCCTGCCGAAGACCTTGGGGAAAAGCAGATGCAGGAGCTGCGTTTCCTGCATTTCGTGAGGCAGCAGCCGAAGAAGCGCCGCTGTGACTACTGTCTCGCAAGCACCCTGCGGATGAGAGCCCGCTCCGGAGGATACATCACCGCGCTTCACCGCATATTCTACATCCCCGCACCCTCGGGCAACAGTTTCTGGCTCGCACTCTGCCTCTACAGTCCAATAAGGATAGACCTTCCGGCGAAATACCTGATAATCAACACCGTCGACGGAAGCACCCGCGACCTCGGGCAGCAGGACGACACCGGCATCCTCTCGCCAAGGGAGAAGCAGGTGCTCAGCCTGATCGGCGACGGGCTGATGAGCAAGGAGATAGCGGCACGCCTGTCGATCAGCATCAACACGGTCAGCCGCCACCGCCAGGAAATACTCGCAAAGCTCCAGGCAAAAAACTCCGTCGACGCCTGCCGCATTGCCCGTGGCCTCAACCTCATACAATAAAAAATCCTATATTAGCGCTTGCGACACAAACATCAACGACATGAAAACCAGATTCACATTGGGGACAATCCTGGCCGCAGCCCTTCTGCTGGCACTCCCCTGCCTTTCGTCAGCACAGGACAACGCGACACGGACAGCCCGCTTCCCCGCTGCACCGGCATACGCTTTCTCCACGACCGCAACAATCAGCCCCAGAACGGCGGAGCCCTCCGCTACGAAAACGCACAGATACTACTGCGAAATGCGCGAGGTACACAAGGCATTTGCCAGATTTCCGACATTCCTGTTCGACTTCGGCTCCGGCTACGTTTCAAAGGGCCTGGACAACTACATGAACATCCTGGTCGACGGCAACGGCAACGAGATCCAGTTCCGCAGCCGTATCGATGCAGCCAACTACCTTTCCGAATTCGGATGGATTCTGCTGACGGTCTGCCCCGATGTCGACGAGGACAGCACCGATTTCCGCTGGATATTCTATAAGGACGCCGCAAGCCGCGAAGAGGCGAATGCCGGACTGGTCACCCTCAGAGAATTCATGGGCGACCCGGAACGGACCTTCGGGAACTTCCCGACCGAAGAATAGCAGCGCCTCCCACAACAAAATCAGGCGGAAAGCAGTCAATTGCCTTCCGCCTGGCAGAAAAGTCTCCGTATTTCAATAAGAAGAGCCTGAGGGAGAACTACTCCTCCGGGCTGAAATCGTCCTTGCCGACGCCGCAAAGAGGGCAGGTCCAGTCGGCAGGAAGGTCTTCGAATGCTGTTCCGGGAGCGATTCCGTTGTCGGGATCACCTACCTCAGGATCATATACATAACCGCATGTGTTGCAAACGTACTTTTTCATTTCTCAAAAAATTAGGTTAAACACTAAAAACTTCCGCACTGCGCGGAAAAGCGACCCAATTTAGTAAATTTTCCGTAAAAAACTTTTTAGGCTGCCCGAATTTCTGCTTACCTTTGCGGCCACCATGGCCCTGAAAAGATTCGGTGTCTCGCTTGAAGACGGACTTCTGGAAGCGCTCGACAATTTCGTGCGCGAGAACGGTTTTTCCAACCGCTCCCAGGCCATCCGTTTCCTGATAGAGAAGAACATAACCGAGGAGAAGTGGCAGTGCAACCACCTTGTAGCCGGCACCGTGGTGCTGATGTACGACAGGTCGCAGACCGGCATCTCCCGCCAGATCGACAGCATCCAGCAGCAGTACCCCGACGTCATCCTGAGCTCCTCGCAGTACTACATAAACCGCGAATTCATGCTCCACACCGTGACAGTGATGGGCGAAGCCCGCAGACTGACTGAGCTCTCCGACAAGCTCCGCACGATCAAGGGGCTCAAGCACGCGAAACTCGTGATGAGCCGCGCCGACTGAACGGCAACAAATTTTTTTGGCAACAAAGTAACACGATTTTATAGAATGGTAACACGAAAATTGATTCTTCCTCTGCTGCTCACCGCCCTGGCACTCCCCGCACGGCTCGGCGCAGCAGACATTCCTTCCGGGGACGAAACCCTCTCCCCTGCCGACACAACCATCTTCGACTCTATCGACGAGGTGGTGGTCACCGGCACCAACGACGCCATCAGCCGCAACCTGCTGCCATATACCGTCAGCACCGTCGGCAGTTCAAAGATACAGGCAACCGGACAGACGCAGTTGCTCTCCGCGCTCTCCGGACAGGTGCCCAGCCTGTTCATTTCGCAGCGCAGCATCTTCGGCTTCGGCATCAGCAACGGCGGCTCAGGCGGCATCAAAATCCGCGGTGTCGGCGGCTCCCCCACCAACGCCGTGCTGATGATGGTCGACGGGCAGCCCCAGTTTGCGGGCATCTACTCACACCACGTCGCTGACTTCTACGGGTCCGAATACGTGGAAAGAGTCGAGGTGCTGCGCGGTCCCGCTTCGGTGCTCTACGGATCAAACGCCATGGGAGGCGTGATCAACGTGATCACGAAGAACGCCGACCGTGAGGGCTTCCATCTCAATCTCTCCTCGCAATACGGTTCATACAACACCTGGCAGTCGTCACTGAGCGCGACGGCCCGCTACGGCAAGTTCTCCGCCCTCGTCTCCGGCAGCTATGGCCGCACCGACGGCACTGTCGAGAACTTCGACTTCAGGCAGGCCAGCGGCTACGTAAAGCTCGGCTACGACTTCAGCGAGAACTGGAAACTGCAGGCCGACTACACCCTGATGAACTTCATCGGCAACGACCCGATCTACGCCAAAATCAGCGACCCCGAGTCCACCGACATCTACCATCAGGACATCATCCGCGGTGAGGCTTCGCTCGCGCTGAGCAACTCCTGGGAACGGACCAACGGAGTCGTCCGCGTGTACTACAGCTACGGCAACCACTTCATCCACGACCCGCAGTATTTCCACAGCCTCGACGACCGCTTCGGGGTGCTCGCCTACCAGAACGTTGACCTTTGGAAAGGCGCTTCCGCCACCGTAGGCTTCGATTTCAACAGATACTCCGGCGAGATCCCTGTATCCGGCGGCACTGCGCACCAGGAAGGTTCGATGAGCACCATCAGCCGCAAGAGCATCATGGAATACTCTCCCTACCTGACGCTCGCCCAGGAATTCTTCGGCGGGAGGCTCGTTCTCAACGGAGGCCTGCGCATGGCCAACAGCGACATGTTCGCCACCCAGTGGATACCGCAGTTCGGAATCATCGGACACCCCGGCTGCGGCTGGATGCTCAAGGCTTCAGTCGCCAAGGGCTACCGCAACCCCTCGTTCAGGGAGCTATATCTCTACAGGCCGGCCAACCCCGACCTCGAGCCGGAGAGCATGGTCAACTGGGAGGCAAGCGTCGGCAAGACCTTCTCACGCTGGCTGAGCATCGACCTCACCGGCTACTGGAGCCGCGGCAGCAACATGATTCAGACCGCACCGGCCGAAAACGGGCAGATGCTCAACCAGAACACCGGCAGCTTCACCAACAAGGGCATCGAGGTCAGCGCCTCCTCAAGCCCTCTCGACAACCTCAGCCTCAGGGCGTCATACAGCTACCTACACACAACTCTCACCAATCTGACCGAAGCTCCGAGGCACCAGTACTTCCTGGGCGCTAACTGGCAGGTATTCCCCAAGTTCCGCGTCGATGCCGAGCTGCAGGGAGTGGCAGGACTTTTCGTGCACGAAAGCATGCCTTCGGAAGACTACGCGCTGCTGAACATGAAGCTCAGCTACGACGTACTCGGATGGATGCAGCTTTTCGTGAACCTCGAGAACATCACGAACGCTCGCTACACCATAGTCTACGGATACCAGATGCCGGGCATCACTGCCATGGGCGGCTTCCGCCTGCACTTCTGAAAACCTGCAGACATACAAAAGGCAGCGGGCCGGAAAATTCCGGTCCGCTGCTTTTTGTACGGTTGTCAACCGCCGGGATTACTTCTTCACGGTTCTGACCATGCCGGCGAAAGCCTTGATCTCCCCGGCAGAAAGGAGCTGCTTGCCTGCCGGAAGCGACTGTACTGATGCAGAGCCGGAAGCCCCGCCGGTTGTGAATGTTGCGCTGGATGCATCCGAATTGACAACAAGATCATCACCGACAGCCACTGCAGCTATCGTATATTCGGTATCGGGATCCAGTGTTCCGACAATTGTGTCAGGGCCTTTCTTGCAAAGCATCGAGAAAATCTCGGCATCCGAGAATCCATAGAACTGGTACATGGCCACGTACATGCTCAACTGCTCGGAGCACTTGTCGTAAAGCGACTCATCCGCGCCGATTGAAGCCGTCTCAAAAATCTGGGAATACCAGTATCCGTCATAATCCTGGGGATCAACTCCGATCTCGACGGATGTCCCGTCCACCTTGGTATCAAAAAGGAACGTCACATCAATTTTCTCGACATCGGCAGTATTGAATTTGGCATACACTACATCAGTAAGCCGCTCGAGGCTGACGGGATCCACTCCATATACATAGAATACCATTGCCGTATTGGGCGATGCGCTCACGTATGAGAACACCTTGTCTCCCTGCTCGAGCATTTCCTTCATGGTGTCACCATAAAAGTTATAGTCATCCTGGTATATCGCCTCGTCGGTGTACAGACCATTCTCGTCGATGTAGGCCTGCGATACCGATGTCACAAAATAGTACATGTCCTTGTCGGCAGGAACGACCTTCACATTGTACGAGTTGGCGGTGATGTCAGTGACCTCCACGACAAACGGATCCACATCCCCGGCCTCCTGGTTGATCTTAAGGATCGCGGGCTCGGCAACGCTCGGGTGCGACACTGTGACGGTTGCCGTCCTGGCCAAAGGGGTGTCATTCGGGGCAGCGATGTACTCGATATACTTCTCGTCCTCGTAGACGCTCACGGCAAGCCAGTCAGAATCGGACACAGCGGTAACCTCGCCTTCACCGAAATCGCCCTGCCTGTAATAGTATGTTCCGCCCTTGCCACCGTTCGCAGAAATAATCAACTCGATATCGTCAAGGGTAAGCGTAGCCGGGGACGATTCCATCGTGAACTCGGTATAGAACACGTCGGTCAGCTGCTCCTTGGTCTCCGGATCCACTCCGAAGCAGAACAGGTACGTTAGTTCAGAAGACATGCCATAGCCCTCGGCATCCACAAGGTCTCCCTTGACGTAGAAATCGGACATATACTCGTCGTCAAGGTAGTAATCCTTGCACATAGTATACAGCTTGTCCTTGTCGAGAACTCCGCCGGTCACTACACCTGCGTCCTCCAGATCAATCTGGGCCATGTACATGTGGAAATATGTAATTTCCTTGTCGGAAGGGATGATGCTGTAGGTGAAGGTTTCCGTCGTGATGTTGCTCACGCTGAACTCGAACGTCACTTCTGCAGGCACAGGCTCCCCGGCATCCTGGGTCACGGTGAATCTGGACTCCTTGGAAATTCCGGGATACGACACGGTGAACTCAGCGGTTCTTGACTCGGCGGTCTCGTTCTTGGAGATGCTCAGCTCAATAGCCGTCTTCCCGACATTTGTCACTTCGGCCCAGTCATACTCCGCAACGGGCTCAACGCTTACAACTGATCCTTCGGTCGCATTTTTCAATTCATAAGGGACAGAAACAGAACCCCCATCCGCGGAGGCGGTAAATTCTGTCGTTTCAAGCGTGAGAACCGGAGACTCGATGGCCGGCTTCTGGCAGCCGCCGAACAGGAACGATGACACGATTCCTGCGACAGCACAGACAAAAAGATTCTTCATGATTATTTTGTTTGAAATTAGGGTAACCGTTCTTCCCTATAAAAGTAAAAAAATTACCAAACAAAATAAAATCATTTATAAAGTTTTTGCATAAAAAAGGGACGGCCAGTTATGGCCATCCCTTCAATGATTTCACCTGTACAGGAATCTTACTTTCTCAACGCCCTGAATGATGAAGTACGGCTTTTCGGAGTAACCGAGAACTCGGTCTTGAATCCGTTCTTCTTCAGCAGTTCCGCCTTTTGCTCGGGAGTCTGCGCACCGCGGCTGATGTTTGCATCCATCATGCTCTTTGAGTGCCTTGAAGATGCGGACACGGAAGACAATGAGTAGGATTCGGATGCCTGGTTGGTTAAGCTGATCGTTCCGGACCACTCTCCGTCAACCTTGTATCCAAGGTCATCCGTGAATTCGAACGAGATGTTGTAGGTGCCGTCGCCATTGTTGGTTATGTTGAGATCGCCTGACATTGCCGGGGCATATTCGGACACGTATCCCATTTCGTCAAAGCCTCCGAGATACATGGTTCCGCCAAGCGAACTTCCTGATTCGTATCCCGGCAGATACTCTCCCGGAGCAGGATAGCCGGAAGCAGCAGCCTTGTACGTTCCGGTGGGGATTCCGTCGGAGAAGTCTACGGTCTCTGAAACGATGTCGGCCATGAAACCGTCACTTCCGGTACCCGGCAGAATCTGGAAATCCCAGTTCGATCCGCCTGTGCCATAGTAGTCGCCCCAGTAATTGCCTTCGGCAACAGCTCCCTCAAGATCAACAGTATAATCGCCTGTCAGTGTTGAGATGGGGCCGGGCATACCGCTCACCTCGAGTTCTCCTGTCCACGAGCAGGTGAGTTTGTAGCCGTCTGCGCACATGAAATCACAGTCAATTGTATAGACTCCGCCGCTTTCGCTTACAGTGAATGTGCCGTCCTCAACCAGTGAAACATAAACCGAACCGTCAGCATCGCCCTTCTGCGCATACGTACCCATATACATGAGGCCGAAGAAATCTTCTCCAGGATAGAATGTCATTGATGTGCCCTCAAAGGAAGCGCTATAGGTGCCGGCAGCGATCTTTCCGTTCTCGTCGTAAGGCATCATCACGTCGACATTGAGAAGTGTTCCGGGAGGCACCAGATAACCGTCGTCACCAGTGGGCATGTCAGTGAACTGGAAGATGACCTCCATCGACACTCCGTCGTCGGCAGAATAGTAGGCTCCGGCAGAAGTCGGATCAAAGCTCACATCCTCACCGAATCCGGGGTCAACAGGAGCGAGGTTGAGGCACTCGCCGTCGCCGGTATAAACGAAATGATGCGTTTTTCCTTCAAGGTCGGTAAGTGATGCTTCCAGGGTAATTACAGTTCCTTCGTAGGACACCGTGACGGTTCCGCTCGCGAATTCCGCACTCCATTCACTATCGCCTTCATAACGGACTGCCCCGGAGAAGTCAGGAGAGAATGTCCACTCTGCAGTCGCACTCGGCTCTCCGAGAGTATAGGTACCTTCAGGAATTGTGGGAACACTCTCATCCGCAGGAGCAGGGGCATACAGGTCAAATATGTAATATGTTCCTCCGTCCTGGAAATTCCCGTCGGCATCGTAGTCCTTGTCACCGACGGTAGTATAATAGTTGTGCTCGCCGTCCATTCCGTACTGGTCACCGTACCATGCAGACGAAAAGGCGACCATGTTCCACTCATAATCGTAGGTCGGAGCAGGCTCTCCGGCCTCCTGAGTCAATGTAAAGCTCGCGTCGGCCAGAGCTCCGGGATAAGAAACCGTAAATTCAGCGGTCCTAGGAGCAGCCGTCTCGTTCATGGCCACACTCAGATCAATGGACGACTCTCCCACTGATACCGCCACCCAGTCATAATCGGCAGCAGGCTCAACCGCCAATGCGGAAGCATCGGTCGCATTCTTGAGTTCAAAAGGCACTGATACTGAACCGCCGTCTGCTGACACGGTGTACTCAGTCGCAGCCAAAGAAAGTGAAGGGGAATCAGCCACCTCTTTCTTGCATCCGTTCGCAAAGAACAGGGTCGCCATCGCAGCGATGGCACAAAGCACTTGATTTCTCATAGACTTGATTTTGTTAATGAATGTTTGCTGGCCTAAAAGTAAAAAAATTTATTAAACATTGTAACATTTTGACCGAAAAAAATCAAAAAAAATTTCACCAGCAAGAAAATAGGCCAGAGAAGCGCCGAAAACAAACGGCTCAAAAGTCATATTATACGACACAACAAACTGATTATATTGCAATTACATAACAAACATACATCTAAAGGGCATTCAACTTACTGTCAAAAACCATAATTAAATATTTTAATATATTGAAGATTCATAGTAATTATTAATATTTTGCTATAATTTCATCGAAACTGGCAACTTTCAATTTATAAGTGTAACCACACACTTTCGAGACTCAAGGAACTGACCATCCGACAACATACGAAAACGGGCCGGCCAAACCGGCCGACCCGCTCCAATGAAATTCCGTAAGATCCTGACTATTCAGCAGGCTTGAAGCCCAACTGGTAGACATTTATAGCCTGGCCCGAACGGCCGTCTCCGGCATTTTCCTGCTTGTTGAAGAAGTAGATCGTAGCCGCGCCGTCAGCTCCTGCAAGATCCTCCTCGGTCACCATGGTCTCCATTGCGTCGCCGTTGCCGGTGGGTGCCATTCCGGTATAGAGATCTATAGTCTGTGTAACTCCGCCGACGGTCTTCACAAGCATCACGGTAGCGTTTCTGCTGTCATCAGTTCCGCTTGAAGAACGCATGTAGTGATAGATGGTTCCTGGTTTCGTGATCTTGAATGAGGCGAATCTGTTCACCGGTATTCCGTTCTCGTCAAGATCGGGACCTCCGTTGAACTTGACACGCGCACCTTCAGGATCGAAATTGATCTTCTTGCTTTCGCTTCCCACATATCTGACCTTGTCCACAATCACCTCGGATGTATACTCACCAGCCGGGAATTTGGTCGCGTCGGAGAAATCGGCATGATATTCCTCATTGATGGCAGTCTCGTCAACGACCTCTCCTCCTGGCTCCGGAGTCCAGGTAATCGAGAACAGGTTGATTCCGCTTCCGAGGCTGTATATTGAAATGCGGTCGCCGGCACTCGCAGTCACGGGAACACTGAATATCTGGGCCTCCTTGCTTGCGGGAACCATAAGTTCGGTTTCGCCGACAATCTGTGTCTCGCCTACTGAAACTCCGACATATCTGTCGCTGCTCCCTGAAGAAGCAGCCTCGATCACGAGAGTTCCGTTGCCGCCGACAAGAAGCTGGAGAGCATTCTTGGAGGTGCTTCCGGTGCCGCCGAACTGGTAACGGTAAGCCTTCTCGCCTGCCGCATTGGTATCCTGTCCGAACTTGCACTTTCCGCCGCCGTTCAGATAATACAGGTTGTTGTATACAAAGTCATCGGTAACTTCGGTATCCTTGCTGCCCGCGGACTTGGTGTTGAACAGATATTCGAAATCCGCATTGCCCCAGGTCTTCTCCACATAGTTGACCTTCAGAGTCTCGTTGACGGTGAAGACAACAGGCTCGGAAACCTCGGAAGGCTCGCGCATCAGGTCAGTGTCGGCAGGAATTGCCTGAACTGTGAAGCTGTATTCACCAGGCGTCAGACTTGAAGGAGTGAATTCGTAAGCATTGGTGCTCACACTGCTCTCTGCAGGAACTCCGTCGGGACCTGTCATGGTCACAGTATAGGAAGCCGCAAAATTGACCGCATCCCAAGTGAGCGTCACGCTGCCTTCGTAGGTGTCGTCAACAGCGGGATCGCCGCATGAGAACACGAAGTTGGAAGGAGTATCGAGAACCGGAGCCTCGCCGGTATTGGTATCCTCAACCCATGAGAGCTGGGACATCACGATGGGACCGCAGCCGTAGAGATAGACGAGATTGCGTTCACCTTCGGCAATGTTCGGGAATGCGATCTTCTCTGTCTCCGCTCCTGCATAAACAGCCCCCTTCACGGCAATCGAAGATCCGTCTTCGGGTCCAAGAGCAACAGTGATGTGGTCATTGTCGGAACCGGACTCTGAAACGAGGGCAGAAACTATCACGGAGCCGGGGCCATCGACCATGAATGCAACGGCGCAGTCGGTCGGGATGCCGTTGAATGAGAATGAAGGTTCTGCAGTAAATTCAAATCCCTTCTCCGTCACGTTGATGGGGTTGGAGCTGATGATGAAGCGCAGGTTGCCGCGCACGCATGACTCATCCATCACGTCATCGAAAGTGTCGGTGTCGGTAAGATCCCAATATGTACCATACTCTGCGGGCTCAAGATCGGGATCTGGAGCAGGAACATAGTCAACAAGCCAACGGGGGTCGCCTGCCTCCGCAGCAAGCACGGTCGGGTTGGTCACGTTGAATATGCCCTTGCCGCTATCGTAGCATGGATCGGCAGAAAGCAATGCTCCGCCACCTGCAATCGCTGAAGACAGAGGGAAGGACGTGTTGGACCTTTCGCCGTCTGCTCCGGTAGTGAAGAAACCTGCTCCAAGATTGTAGAAGAAGTTTCCTGAAACCTCGCCGGGGAGAACAGTCGCCGAATTCTGGCGGAACATGATCGTATAGACATCATCTCCGTCCAGGTTCAGGAAGAGGTTGTCCTTGAGCTTGTATGTTCCGGTAACGGTTCCGCGGATGTAGAACAGTCCGTTGTTGTTTCCGTTGTTCATCGCGCACAGGTTGTTGACCGTGTTGTTGGAGAACTCGAACGAGCCGATCGTTCCCGCATCCCAACGCACGAAGGTACGCATTCCGTCGGTAAGGGTGTTGTTCCTGAAGACAACGCTGTTTGCGTTGCCTGCCGCGCGGACGTCGAAGCAGTCGCCGCCGTCTCCGAGGATGTCGGAGATGATGTTGGACTCATAGCGGATCGCATCGAAGTTCACAGCCTTGCTGTTGGTGTACATCAGGCCGCGCTTGTAGGCAGTGATCTCACTGTTCTTTATAGTATAGGACACAAGGCTCTCGGCAGGGTAATCCTCGCCGAAGTTCACATTGTGGTTGTACTCGTATCCGTTGCCGTCAAAAGCAAGAGCTTCCACCTCGAGGGAAGTCGCTCCGAGGATATTCGCGATGCTGCTCTCGACAGGCTGGAGAGGATCCGTCCAGTCAGTATAGGTGTAGGTGGTTCCCGGGGCCTTCATGTCGAAATAGCCGACAATGACAGGGCTCTCGCCGTCGACAGTCTGCTCACCGACAATCTCCGTAGGACCGACAACATCCATCTGCCCCATCTCATAGGGCACTCCGTCATTGTACTTGACACTGATCTTCAGAGGAGGGGTAGAATAATCCGCAGCCTCCCTGAGCGCCTGGCGCAGGGCTCCGGTATCGGCAACTTCAACGGCTCCTGTGAGATCAGGCCTCGTCCACGCTGACACGCTTCCCCTGTTGGCAGACTTGTAGTGAACGGCCACCGTATACCTTGTCGAAGGCTTCAGGCCGTCAACGACAGCCTCAAGGGCGCCGGACTCCACGGGGTATGACTTGTAGGCAGCTTCAGAATCATCCGGATTCGGAGTGACACGAATCTCGGAGACACCGTCGGCATCGTCGGCTGCAAGCTTCCAGCTGATGGTGATGCTGTTTGACGTACGGTCAACAAGAGACACTTCCTCCACCGGGGTCATGACAGTGTATGTGTCCACAGGATAAGGGAACACGGCCCACTTTGAACTGCCCAATTCAGGATTTTGGCCGCATACGCGGGCGTAGTATGAGAATTCTTCCTCAAGATCAACCGCAACGCTGGTTGAGGTCCCGCTCTCCGCAGGCTCCACCGTGAGGGTCATCGGTTCCATGCCGGACAGGAGTTCCTCAGTGATCTCAGAAAGCTCCGGACGGGACTCCTCATCCTGGCCGAACTGGTATATCTCGAGCAGATAGTTTGTTGCGGAATTGGAATTGGTCCAGGTGAAAGTCACCGTGTGTCCATCGGCGGTGCTTACCAGGACGGATGTCTTTGACGGAGTAAGGACATTCGAAAGTTCAAGGTCCTCGATGACCGGCGGAATCTGCTCAACACAGCCCGATGTCATGGACACAAGCCCGACCAATCCGAGAGATATTGCAATTATGGAAAATATTCTTTTCATAAATATCGTCATTTTAGGATAACCCACTAATAAGCATAGTCATTGACGAGTGAACCCTGAGAGTTGACAATTGATGTCTCAGGAATGGGCCACCACTGCTTGAGATTAGGATCAGCCTGATAGAATCCGCCTCCTTCTCCCTTCTGGGCCTTGTCCACCTTGGTGTCGGAATTGATGAAAGCAGTGTCGCTGATGTACCTCGAAGCTTCGCCGTCCGAATTTACATACGGAGTCCAGCCGTCACCATCGGGAGGAGTAACGTCAGTCGCAGTGTTTTCACCTCTGTGAATGCCGAACATCTCAATTGTAGGTATGCCGTCGGCTGTGCCGTGACGATACCAGAGATACTCTCCAAGTTCCGAATAGTTCATTCCGGTGATGGGGCCTATACCCTTCTGGCGGATGGTGACAAGCTCGTCAGAAGCCAGGTCCATACTTTCCTTGAGGCAGTTCCACCTGATGAGGTCAGCCTTGCGGAGGAATTCTCCGACAAACTCAAGTGCACGCTGCTTCTTGATTTCCTCGAATATCCGGTCCTCCCCGGAAAGAGCGTCGACAATGGCGTCGGCTTCGGATTCGTGTCCGGTATATGCACGGCGCAGCACTGTGCGCAGGCAGTCCTTGGCATAATTCTCGTCGCGGGCCAACTCCCCGTTGTCTCCGGAACTGTTTGCAATCTCCGCAGCCATGAGGAGAATGTCAGCATAACGCATGTACACAGGCTTTACACCGTCATCATTGCCTCCGGCGTAGGGATGACTGGTCATCCACTCGAACCTGTATTTTCCGAAATACCAGTTGGCGATGCCTGCAGGATAAGGGAGCGTTCCGTCTCCGCGGTCTTCCCACTCGTAGTTCACGCAGCTGACATCGCGGCGTGTGTCATTTTCGCCGTACCAGTAGTATACATAAGGCACAGGTCCGGCCTGGCCGCCACGGTCACTGGTAGTAGGAGACCAGTCGGTATATCCATTATTGCGAATGGCAAAAGTGTAGTTCCAGCGTCCTCTGGTATTGCTGAAAGGAATCACCCACATGACTTCCTTGCCTCCGGTAAGGTCCATGTTGTTGACATTCTTCCAGAGTTCCTCGTAGTCAGACTCGAGCCTGTAGCCGGAATTGGTGATCACATCCTTGAGAGCCTCAAGAGCTTCAGGATAAAGGGTGGCCTTTGAGAGTTCAGGGTCGTTGCTAAGACGTACCGTTCCGGGATTGCCGGTTCCGACAGCACCGTCATCAGGCCTCTGCGCATAGCCGGACGCCATCAGCGCGATCCTCGCGAAAAGGCCCTTGGCGAAAGCCAGACCGATACGGTCGGCAGAAGGGACATCAGCATAATTCATGTACCCGAAAGCTTCCCTGAGGTCGTTCAGCAGCTGCTTGTAGATCACATCCCTGTCGGCCTTGTTGATGTATATGGTCTCGGGGCTCACAGGCTCAAAGCGGGCGGGAACCTCTCCATATGCCTTGAGCAGTTCAGTATAGAGGACGGCTCTCAAAGTAAGGGCCTCGCCCAGCAGGGCCGCCATTTCCGGACGGTTCTCGGGATTGCCGTACTGACGGATGCCCCTGATGGTCAGGTTGACTCTCTCCACGCCTGCAAACAACTCGTTGTAGGGACCGTCATTGACATTCAGCTGGCTGTTGGTGCTGATCATGTTGTAGCGCACAATGTCAGCCTTCTCATCGCGTGTATTGGAGATATACCACTCGATGTCAGTATTGTAGCCGTACCAGGGAAGATAGCGGCCGCGGTGGGAATTCGTGTGCCCGAAGACTTCGTAAACAGAGTATATCTGATACTCGGTGAGCGTGGCATCCGCAAACAGTGTGGACTCGTCGCGGTTTGAACTTGACACCGTATTCAGGTCGCATGAGGTCAACGAAAGGCCTGCAAGCATCCCTGCACCGATCAATATTCTTTTGAAAGTATTCATATTTCAGTCATTTACGGATTAGAAAGTAAGGTTAAGTCCAACCACGAATCCTATGCTCTTCGGATAAGCCGAGTAGTCAACGCCAGGAGAAAGCGGAGTGTCCCTTCTGGTATCAACTTCAGGATCGTATCCGGAGTAATTGGTGAGGCAGAACAGATTCGTGCCGGTCACGTATATGCGCAGGCGGGAAATCTTTGCCTTCATGGTGAGGCTTGAAGGAAGTGTGTAGCCTACAGTTGCAGAAGTAAGGCGGAGGAATGATCCGTCCTCTACTGCCCAGTCAGAGAAAACGGCATTGCCGATTGCCGGAGACCAGAGTGTAGCATTGGCATTGACTTCACGAAGCTGGTCGCGGTCAGTGATGAGCTCGCCGGTATTCCAGTCGATGTTTGTCCATCTCTGCTCATCAGTCTTCATCAGGTTGCGGTTGTTGTACTTCCTTGATGAAGTGAACTCTATCTTGTTGGCATTGTAGATGTCGTTTCCGAACACGTAGTTGAAGTTTGCCGAGAAGTCGAAGCCCCAGGCATATCCGTTGAGGTTGAATCCTCCGAATCCTAGAGGCTGCGCATTGCCAATCACGGTCTTGTCGTCAACTGTGATCTTTCCGTCACCGTTGAGGTCCTTGAGCTTCATCGCTCCCGGCCTCATGTACGTTGAACCGACAACATTTGAAGCATCCACAACTCCCTCATTGAGTACCCAGTTGGTGCCGTCATAAGTGAAATCGTCGGCATCGTACATTCCGTCAGAAACATAACCGTAGAAGTTTCCGAGGGGCTGTCCGGCTGTAACAACGAAATCGGTGCCCACCTCGGTGGAAGCCCAGCGTGTCTGGTGCTCGATTCTTGAAAGGTCACCGAGATCCGTCACGAGGTTCTTGTTGAGACTGACGTTGGCGCCCAGGGTCAGGCCGAAGTTCTCATTCTCCACAAGCACTGCATTGAGTGAAACCTCAAGACCCTTGTTCTGTACTGAACCCATGTTGCGGTACTGATACTCATATCCTGAGCCTGCGGTCGGGAACTGGATCAGAAGATCCTTGGTGGTGTTGTGATACAGTTCAAATGATCCGTTGAGCCTTCCACCCCAGAAAGACCAGTCGAGACCGAGGTTGTGGGAAAGGGTTGTCTCCCAGGTAAGGTCGCTGTTGGCCATGATCGTGTCACCGCCGTCGGTAACGGTAGACCAGTACGTGTCGCTCTGTGATATGAATGAAGTGTTGTACGAAGCGAAATTCAGCAAGGTCATTCCCGAAGGAATGTTGTTGTTTCCGGCAGTACCGAAACTGTACCTGATCTTGAGATTGTCAAGCCATCCTGAAGCACCCTTCATCCATGACTCGTTCGAAATCGTCCAGGAAACTGCGGCTGAAGGGAAATATCCCCACTGATTGCCTTCCGTGAACTTTGAGGATCCGTCGGCACGCATCGTGGCGGAAACGGAATACCTGTCGTCATACACGTAGTTCACTCGTCCGAAGAAGGACAGGAGCTTGTCGTCCGGATCAAAATAATTGTTCGTTGACACCGGAGTTCCGGTCGACATGAGGTTCCATGCCATCTCTGAATCAAAGAAGTCAGGGAAATTCTCCACCATAGCCGTCAGGGTATTGCTCTTCTCAAGAATATACTCGTGTCCGAGCAGCAGGTCAAGATGGTGACGGTCGTCAGTGAAGACATCCTCGAAATTATAGCTCAGGGTATTGGTGTTGCGAAGAGTCTGCCTGTAGAGGTTGGAGTATTGCGAAGCGGGCCTGTCCTTGTACTGGGCCGTGTTGCCCACATAATACGTGGTAAGGCCGTAGAAGCGGTTCTCTTCCTGGGTATAATCCTCGAGACCGGCCTCGAGACGCAGGTCCAGATTATTGATGATGTGCCATGTTGCAGCACCGTTCACCGTCCAGTTCCTGCGCACGCGGAGCCTGTCGTTGTCGGCCACTGACTGAAGCGGAGGTGCATTGTCGCCGTAGTCCTCCTCAAGGTCAGAACCGGAAATGACGCCCTCTGCAATCGGAATCGGAGTATACTGCACTGCATGCTTGAGACGTCCGTTTCCGGAAGTGGTTCCCGCATCACTCATGGAGTTGGTTCCTGATCCGTAGATCTGGGTATTGGAATACCTGGCGTTGACATCGAACGAAAGCTGCTTGATGGGCTTGAAGTTCGCCTTGAAGTTGAGGTTGTCCCTGACATAGTCCGAACCGGTCATGATGGCCTTGTCTCCGAGGTGGGCATAGCTGAGAGTCCACCTTACCTTGTCGGAACTTCCTGAGACAGAGATGTTGTGGCTGAAGTTGGTGCCTGTGTTGCCGAATACCTGCTGAACCCAGTCGTTGCCGGGCACATTGCGGTAAAGGTCCATGTCATCGTAAATGCCGAAATATGAACCATAATCCTCGTCATCCCTGCCGCGGATCATCGCCAGTTCATACTGGTTCCTTACAAATTCGTATGGACTTTCAACCTGTATGGCATCGGCATTTGCCATCTTCTTCATACCCCAGTATACATTGTAGCTCACGGAAATCTTGCCGCTGGTACCGCTCTTTGTGGTGACTAGCACAACTCCGTTGGCTCCACGTGAACCGTATATTGCGGTTGAGAAGGCATCCTTGAGCACATCAATGGACTGGATGTCGGAAGCAGGCACATCGGAAATGCTCTCCACGGGGAAGCCGTCCACAATATAAAGAGGTGAGCTGTCCTGGGTGATAGATCCGGATCCGCGCACACGGATCTTGATCTCTGCGTCAGGCTCACCCTCCGTGGTGGTCACCTGCACACCTGCCATGCGGCCGGACAGAGCCTCCGTAACGGATGCAACAGGAACTGCCGTAAGCGTTTTGCTGTCGACCGATGAAACCGAGCCCATGAGGTCCTTGCGCTTCACGGTAGCATATCCGATCACGACTGTCTCATCAAGGAAATTCGTGTCCTCCTCAAGGACGACGTCAATGACGGTCGAATTCCCGATTTCCACATGCTGCGTCCTGAGGCCTATGCAGGAGAAGACCAGAGTCTTGCCCTTCGCATCAGGGATATTGATGGAATAACGTCCATCCGCATCCGTGGAAACTCCGAGTGTGGTACCGTCAACGAATACGGACACGCCGGGAAGGCTTCCTCCGTTCTCATCCTTGACCGTACCCCTGATGTCCTGTGCATTCACTGCAACAGCAGCAAAAAGCCCGACCATCAGAAGAAAAATCTTGCAAGTCAGATTATCCATAGAAATTTATTTTGGTTAATAGTTTATGTGTCTGGTTATATTTTGCCAGCTTTCAAATTTAGCACATAATACGTTTGTACGGATGTGAAAAATTGTCTCAATACTTGTATTTTTTATCAAAAGAGCCTCTGGAATGCGGCAGAAGACACTTCAGCGTAATCAGTCCAGGGAGACATAATTGCCGCCCCGGATTTCTGAAGACATGATGTCGCGTACCAGATAATGGAGGTACATCTCAAGATTTGAGTAACGGCCCAGCTTGTCAAGACCGAACGAAGCGACATCCGAGGCAGAGGACGGATCAAGACCGAACATTGTCTCGAACCAGTCAGGCATTCCGTCACCGTCGGTGTCGGCAGACTGTTCGGCAATCTGCTCGTCAGTGGCTTTCAGTTCCGGCCAGCCTCCCACTATGGACTGGGAATCAATCATTCCGCCTTTCGAATCACTGCCGGCTGCGGCACTGGCTGATGTGGTTCCTGATGTATAGGTTGCTGTCCCGCTCTGGGCCTCTGAAGCCACCCTGGTGTCAACGGCATCGCGCGAAAGAGAAGCCCCGGAATACTGAACAACCCTTTCGAAAGCGGTTTCGGCGCTGTGAGTAGTGGTATAGCAGGTTTCTGTGTCATCAGCCTTGATGGGAAGAGGTGAGGAAAGAATCACGTGCTCCGGATTGTCGCCCTGGTCATGCCAGTACACCCCTCCCGGGTAACGGTTTTCGTCGATTCCGTCCGTGTGGACATTGCCGTCCATATAGAGTTCTGGATATGCCGTGCCCACCTTGCTGGACGAGTTGTACCAGTATGCATCCACGAAATAGTTCCTTGCAGTTGAGGCCGGGCCCGGCTTGTAATAATTGCCGACAATGTTGAAGTGCCCGTCCTCTCCGCCGTATGTTGAGTTGCTGCCCCAGTTGTATATTACATTGTTGCGGAAATCCACGTTGCCCCGATGCGTCTCCAGATAGTCACCGTAGATTCCGGGATGGTCAATCCGGGCGTTGCGGCTGTCGTTGTGGGCAAGCAGGTTGTGATGGAACGAGGCATTCCTTCCGCCCCATATTCCGCCATAACCGTGTGCTCCCTTCGAATGGTGAGAGAAGCGCAGCGCTTCTGAAATCATGCACCACTGCATGGTGAAATTCTGGTTGGCATAAAAAGATGCGCACTCGTCAAGCGACCAGGAAACGGAACAGTGGTCAAGAATTATGTCCTTGTGATAACGGCCCCATATTGCATCGGAGCTGTCGCCGAGTCCGCTGCCTTCATCGCCGAGCCGGAAACGGATGAAACGGATGATCACATTGTCAGCGTCAAGCCTTACTGTGTTGTCCTTCAGGCATATTCCGTCACCAGGCGCCGTCTGTCCGGCAATCGTGAGATCACCCTTGCGTATCCTGAGCTCGGATTTCAGAGAAATGTTGCCGCAGACATCAAAAACTATGATTCTGGGACCACTGGTCTCGATGGCGGCACGAAGGCTTCCCTCCCGCTGTCATTGAGGTTTGTCACATGGATCACCTTGCCTCCGCGTCCCCCGGTAACATACATTCCGCCGCCTTCAGCGCCCGGGAATGCCAGAACCTGGCCGAGAGCATCTTCTTCGGCAGAAATCTTGAACTGGGCATAAACCTCGTCTCCGGGCTCCACAGGATCAGGATCGGGCTCCGGTTCCGGCTCGGGTTCACTTTCGCCGGGCACAGCCGTGCATTCGGCAGAATATTCCGATGAAAGTTTGTCATCAGATGCAACAGCACGTACCTTGAACACATATGAAGTTCCCTCCTCGAGGCCGGAGAAGGTGCAAGATGCAGAGCTGACGGCCGGCTGGGCCACATTCGTGCCGTCATCACTGCGGTCAAGCCTTGCCGCATATCTGACGGCTCCTTCCACTTCCGACCAAGAGAACGTCAATGAAGTCGCCGTGCTTCCGGAAAGCCACACCTTCGCAGGAGGATCCAGAGGAACAGCTACCGGTTCCACATTCTTGTTGCAGGAGCTTACGGCCACAAGCACCAAAGCTCCAAGAATCGCTATATTTTTCATCATTGTTGTTTATTGGTTTTCACTTTATTCTTCAACATCCTTCTCGGAATCAATGATTCCGGGTATTCCGGTTACCGAACCGCTATACGTGACAGTGCCACTCTCGACTTCATGCACTATCCTTGCATCAACAGCATCGCGAAAATGCGAAGCACCGGCAGACTCGAGCACCTTGCGGTACTCTTCCAGCGCATCTCGGGCCTCAACCGGCCAGCGAATTTCGTATGGACGATCAGGAGATACCGATGAATATTCCCTGGCATATTTCAGAATGCTTTCCTCATCGGGTTTCTTTCCGAGATAATTGCCGTCAGACACAGCAGACAGATCGTAGACATTGCCCTTGATATAATAGGAGCCGGGAATCATCGACGTGCTTTCCGATGTGTATATCTCCACATACCTTCCGTTCAGGTTCTTGGTGCCCGGTCCCGGTTTGAACACGTTTCCGACCACGTTGAACCAGCCTTCCTCTCCGCCGTAAATTGCCTTCATCCCCCAATTGTAGACAACGTTGTTCACGAACTCCACTGTCCCCCTGCGGAACAGCAGATCGGTTCCCTTATAGATTGCCGGATGGTCAAAACGCGGATTCCGGCTGTTGTTGTGGGCTATCAGGTTATGGTGAAACGAGACGTTGCGTCCGCCCCATATTCCTCCGTAGCCGTGTTCGCCCTTCGAATGGACGGAGTGGTTCAGGGCTTCGGAAATTATGCACCACTGTACGGTCATGTCGGAATTCGCATAGAAGGACGCGTTCTCGTCCGTTGCCCAGCTTATCGAGCAATGGTCTATGATTATGTTCTTGTTGTGGCGCGAACCGAAAGCGTCATTCTCGTCCTTCGCCTCCGATCCCATACGGCAGCGTATATACCTTATTATCACCTCGTCCGTTCCGATGTACAGGCCGTGGTCCCTGAGTGTTATGCCCTCGCCAGGAGCAGTCTGGCCAAGTATCGTTATATAAGGGCTTTCAATCTTGAGCGTGGATTTCAGATGGATGTCGCCGCTGACAGCGAACTCGACGATTCTCGGGCCTTTCGCGCGCACGGCATGCCGCAATGTACCTTCCTCCTCGCTGTCTTCGAGCGAAGTGACCACATAAACTTGTCCTCCCCTGCCTCCTGCAGTGTATTTTCCGCCGCCTTCGGCGCCTTCAAATGCAGGAATCCTCTCGAAGTCAACGCACAGCACCTCGCCGTTGCTCACGACGGACCCATCATTGATCCAGTCAATGTTGTTTGCAGCCTCGTACTCGAGCGAAGCCCAGATGAAAGGTCCCACGCCCTTGCAGTCATTCTCTATCACCGGCTCGCTCAGATAGTATTCGTAGGTGCCGCTGCGCATCTGTTTTCCGCCAAGACCGGCGACCGAGCAGCACGAGGTCAGGGAGACCGTACAGTCGGAGCCAACACGTATGAAAGTGTCCACCAGCTTTCCGTAAAGTTCCCTGGAGTAATCTCTCCATTCCGCAGGAAGATAACCCATGCGCACTCCCTTGAGCGCAGCATACGTGAACATGGATGAAGCCGTTGCCTCAAGATAGTTGCCGTCGCGTCCGGGAGCGTCGAGCACCTGGTACCACATACCCGTCTCGGGATCGGCATAGCGGCGCACAGCCTCCATCAGGCTGCGGAACTGCTCCACCAGAGCCTGTCTGTCAGGATGCTTCTCGGGGAAATAGTCCAGGGTCTCGAGAAGGGCCATCGCATACCACCCGCACGCCCTTCCCCAGGCATGAGCCGACTGGCCGCTGAGACTGTCGGCCCAGAACATGCTGCGGGACTCATCCCAGGCATGGCGGAAAAGTCCGGTGGCGGGATCATACGTGTGTTCTGCGGCCTTGCGGAACTGCGAGGCTATGTCGGCAAACAGGGAATCCTCCTCGGCCTTGGATGCAAATTCATCTGTGTACTGGGCGTAGAAAGGCTGTGCCATATAGAGACCGTCAAGCCATACCTGGTGCGGATATACCTGCTTGTGCCAGAAGATTCCGTCTTCTGTCCTCGGCTGAGTGTCAATCTGCTGACGTATCTTCCTCAGCACTCTGCGGTATTTCTGGTCACGGAAATCATCATAAAGCCTGAAATATATTCGCGCAGGGCATATATGGTCAAGATTGTAGGCTTCCCTGCTGTACTTGTAGACGTCACCGTTGTCCGAAGCAATGCTGTCGGCCCACTCACGGACATAGTCAACAGCAAAGTCCAGGTCATAGCGTTCCGCAACGTCCAGGAAAGACAGGAGTTCAAGCCCGGTGGTGTAGTTCCATTTGAGTTGGCCCTTTCTTCCGTCAAGCCACGATGCTTCAGGATTGCGCCTCATCTCCGAAAACATCATTCTCACTGAATATGGGGCCGAAAACATTGCCGAATCATTGGCAGACTGCGCCGGACATGCTCCATGGAGCAGGAAAGCAGCAGACAACAGACACAGTAATTTCGATTTCATCGTCATCAATTAGTGGTTTTTTTGTTTTGTCTTATATAGTCGGCCGGTGAAATGCCGAAGTGTTTCTTGAAAGAGCGGCTGAAATAGGCAGGATCGGAAAAGCCGACCTTGTAGGAAGTTTCGGAAACGGAGTACTGTCCGCTTCGCAGGTACATTGAAGCCTTTTCCAGCCTGAATTCCTGTATGATTTCTACCGGAGACTTGCGGGTAAGCCCCTTGAGCTTGTTGTACATCGACGTACGGCTCATCCCGAGATATGTCGCAAGATTCTCCACCGACAGCGAACGGTCGGAGGCATTTTCCTCAAGCCAGGTCATCACTTTCTTGATAAGCTCCTCATCCCTGTCCGTGATTACTATCTCGTCCGGGTTGATTCTCAGCTGTGCCGGCTTGCTGCCCTGGTTCTCGACAGATGCCGTAATCTTTGAAATCAGGGTCTGCCGCCTCTCCAGAAGGTTCTCCATCCTGGCAGTAAGCAGCTCCATGGAGAAAGGCTTCGCAATATATCCGTCGGCGCCGTACTTCATGGCCTTCAGATGAGTGTCGCTCTCATGCTTGGCCGTTATCATGATTATAGGTATATGGCTGGTGCTGAAATCGCTTCTTATCCTGTTGATGAATTCGATTCCGTCCATGACAGGCATCATCAGGTCTGTGATGATCATGTCCGGCATCCATCCGGAGGCGATAATCTCCAGCGCGTCCTTGCCGTTGAATGCGTCCCGGACTTCATACTTGTCAATAAGACTGTTGTATATGTACAGACAGAGTTCGGTATTGTCTTCAATCACAAGGACCTTCAGAGCCCCTTCGGGATATGTAGGATGGAGTTTTGACTTTCCGTTTCTCTCCTGGGAACCGTCGGGTATGATCCCGTCCTCAACAAACTCGACAGACCCTTCCTTGAAATGGTCGCGGTCCAGCGGAAGCGTCACATAGAACTCAGAGCCTTTGCCCACCTGACTTTCCACCCAAATGCTGCCGCCGTGCATCTCCACGATTTCCTTGCAGAACGAGAGCCCGATACCGCTGCTGGGCATTCCTTTGGCAGAAGCGTCGGAAGCCTGTATGAACGGCTCGAAGATTGCGGAACGCTTGTCCCTGGGAATGCCGACTCCGTTGTCCTTGACACAGATCCTCACAGAATCATCACCCTCCTTCCAGAACATTCCGAGTTCAATGCATCCACCGTCCGCGGTATACTTGAATGCATTTGAAAGCAGGTTATAGACCAGCGCCTCAAGCCTCCCCTCATCACCCCAGATCACCAGAGAATCAACAGTGTAGCTCAGACGCAACTCCATTTTCCTTTCGGCAGCCATGTCCCTGAAATCGTCATGCACCGACTTGAGCAGTTTGACTATGTCGATCCGGCGCACCTGCAGTTTCATCTTTCCGCTGTCTATCCTGCGGATGTCGAGCAGCTGGTCAACAAGCGTCATCATCCTCCGCACGTTGCGGTACACCATATTGATGCTGTACGACGACTTGCCGCCGTCGGGAATCTCTTTCTTTATTTCCTCCACACCGCCGAGTATAAGCGTGAGCGGCGTGCGCAATTCGTGGGAGATGTTGGTGAAGAACCTGGCCTTCAGGTCATTGAGGTTCTGTTCCAGCGCGACGTCATTCTTGAGCTTGACCGAAGTCATCAGAACTTTGAAAATTATCAGGAGCACAAGAGTGACCAGCAGTACGTACATTATCTTGGCCGGCACGCTTGCCCATAACGTCGGCTTGACCCTGAGATTGAGCGAGATGGTCTCGGAATCAGTATTTCCGTCCACCGTCGACGCACGCACGAGGAACCTGTAGTTGCCGTACGGGATGCGCGAATACGTGACGCTGCCCGTTTCGGAGGAAATCCAGTTCTTGTCATACCCGTCAAGCATGTATTCGAACCTTATCTTGCCCTGGAACCTGTAGTTCAGCGAAGCGAAGTCAATGCGGAAGAACGAATAGTCACTTGGTATCACAAAGCGCTCCCCGTCAGGATGAACCCGTTCGCCGTCAATCCTGAAACCGGTGAAAGTAAGGCGCTTTGGTGTTGCGGAATAAGAGAAGTCACCGGGATTCAGACGGTAGACATTGTTGAGTGTCCCGAACACTATCGTGCCGTCCTTAAGTTTGGCGCAGGTGGCCTCGCTGAAAGTAGTCGACACGATGCCGTCATACATCGAATAGTTAGTGACTCTGTGGGTGTCATGCCTCAGCCTGGAGATTCCTGTCTCCGTGGCCAGCCAGATGTCACCGGCATCGTCCGACACGGCCGAAAGCACTATGTTGCTGGCAAGTCCGTCGGCAGAACTTATTATGTCGAATCTGGGCATGTCGCCCTCAAAACGTATTTTGTTTATTCCTCCGCCGAAGGTGCAGAGCCAAGTGTCCCCGTCGGTATCGGTGAAGATATGTATGATGTCGTTGTTGCCGAGAGAATGCACGTCTCCCGGAATTTTCTGGGCAAAATGGAATTTCGTCAGTTCGGGGGTTTCATCGGGGAAGAACCAGATGAGCCCGGCTATCGTGGCCACGAGCATCCTTCCGTCCGGCATGCAATATACATAGCGCACTCTGTCGCCATATTCAAGAGGATAGTCAGGAAAATCCGAATACACTGTGCGGAACAGCGCGGAATCCGGAGAGTCAAGCATCGAAAGACCTCCGCCATAGGTTCCGAACCACATCCGGCCTTCCTTGTCCTGCGCAATCGAGTATATGTTGTCGGAACTCAGGGAATTCTTGTCGTCCGCGTTGTGGCGGAAATGCGTGACGTTGAATTGCCCGCCTCCCGTAGGCTCAAGTTTCACGGCACCGTCCCCCTTCGAGCCAAGCCAGATGTTTCCCTCGCTGTCCTCGAAGATGCAGTACACTATCCCGAATGTTTCCGAACCAGGGACCCTGCTGCAGCTGCTCATGTCAGGAGAATAGCGGTAGAGTTCCCTGCTCTTGGCCGCCACCCAAACATAATCGTGGCTGTCGCGAAGCACGGCTCTTATCTCTGAGGCAGCAAAAGGCTCACCGGAACGCGTGGGAGGGACAACAATGTCCACTTTCGGAGATATGAAAGTCACTCTCTCCAGCCCGCGCTGCACGGTTGAGAACCACAATACACCAGATTCGTCAATCTCGTAGCAGGCGACTCCGTTCATAAAACGGCTGCCCGGCCTGCCCTTCAGATTGTAGAGCGGGACTATGGAGTCGTTCTCCCTGTCATAGAAGCCGAAGCCGTAATTGTTCATCTTGATCCACAACCGGCCGTCATGATTGACGACACGGGCCAGCGTGTCCACATAATACCCCATCACGTTAGCCGGGTGCTCGTAATGCCTGAACCTCGACTTGTCTCCGCTGTACGACCATATTCCGGTCCTGTCGGTTGCAATCCACACCAGGCCCTCGGGATCAGGAAACATGAACCTGACCCGCCCCATGTCTGTCCTGTGGTAATTCAGCTTCATTGAAGCCGTATCAAGGCTGGCCACCGCATCCTGGTCAAAACCGATGTAAAGGGCGCGGTTGTCCGTTCCTGTCAATGTTATGGCCGTCGCCCTCAGGTCATCGGAGAGAGGGACGTTCTCCTGCCTGCCGCTCTTCTTGTCCACGACAAGGACGGAATGTTCAAGCAGGAAATACAGTCTGTCGCCGAAATCCTCAAATCCCACGACACCGGACTCCCTCGATATCAAGTCCGGAGCGGCTCCGCGGAAAGCAGTGATTCCCGCCTCGGAAACCGCATACACGATGCCGTCCGAATCTTCATAGATGGCACTGACCTGCTTGCCTATCTTCGTACTGTTGAACCAGTCCTGCATCTCCAGGTCCGGAGATACCCTGAAGAGACCTGTTTTCGGCATGGAGACCCATGTATATCCGTCACTTCCGCAATGGAAGGTGGTCACCTTCTGGTTGCGGTATCCCGAACCGGCAAGATCGTCCGGAATCCCGACAAATTTCTCCGACTCGGTGTCGAAACGGTAGAGACGGTAGTCGTAGGTCGTTATCCACAGGTATCCGAGAGGATCCTCGTCGATCGAGAGAATCCTGTTGTGCGAAATGTTTGCATAGTCCCCAGGAAGCATTGTATAGTTCACAAACGACTTTCCGTCAAACCGGCTGAGTCCATACCATGTGCAAAGCCAGATGTACCCCTTTCTGTCCTGGTGGATGTCGGCAATCGAATTGTGAGGAAGTCCGTCATCCGAAGAATAATGCTCGAAGATGCAGTCGAGAGAGGTTATGGAAGCCTGCTGTCCGGCCGATGAAGCCGCACAAAGAAGCAGCCCCAGAACCACAGGCAGAATATTTTTTGCAGACAGCATCATGAGTCATTCTAAAATCTCTCTAATTTACAAAAAAAACGTGAGCCACCCGCGCGGCACCGCTGGCCATCTTGGACTTATTGACCTATTTCAGGTAATAATTGACAATCGCACCCGAATTGATGATTTGATGACAACAATCCCAACGAAGGCATTTCAGTCGTAAAGGTCACGCTTTAGTCAGCAAAAATATTCATATCTTTGCTGGCCTTATGACAGAGATCACGTATTCCGGCATAGCCCGAAGACTCGGAAAACTCGCCGGCCCGATAATGATAGGACAGATCGGGGTGGTTCTGGTATCGTTTGCCGACACCTTCATGATCGGACATTACGGTGTCAGGGAGCTTGCAGCCGCATCCTTCGTCAACAACGTGACGATGATACTCGTGCTTGCGGGTCTCGGGTTCTCCCTTGGTCTCACTCCACTGATCAGCGATGCGGAAGGCAGGGGTGACCGCAGAGAAGTCGGGGCATACCTACGCGAAGGACTGAAGGCAAGCGCCCTGTTCTCCGGAATCGTGGCTGCAATCCTGATCATCCTCTATCTGAACCTTGGACACATGGGGCAACCGGAAGAACTTATGCCCCTGATACGCTCCTATTATGCGATTGTCTCAGTCTCGATACTCACGACTTTCTTTTTCAACGCATTCAAGCAGTTTACCGACGGGATCATGCGCCCCTCAGTGTCGATGGTTATAATAATTGCCGGTAATGCACTTAACATCATAGGCAATTACCTGCTCATCTACGGCAAGTGCGGACTTCCAGAACTGGGACTGCAGGGAGCGGGAATCAGCACCCTTGTCGCCCGTGCATTCACCGTGGTGGCAATGGCAGCATACTTCTTCCTGAGCCGAAGCGCCGCAGAATACAGGAATGGATTTTCAGCCAGAAGAGACGGCCGCCACAGGCTCTCCGAGATCGCAAGGCTCGGCGCTCCGATTTCGGGGCAGATGGCGATGGAAACCGCATCCTTCTCGATTATCGTGATAATGGTAGGCTGGCTCGGCACCACGGCTCTCGCCGCACACCAGGTAATGTCCACCATAGCCCAGATTTGCTACATGATGTACATTGCAGTCGGCAGCGGAGGAGCAATCATGATAAGCAGTTTCAGCGGACGCGGAATGACACTGGAGGTCAACATGACGGCCCGGACAGCATACGCCATGACGCTAATCCTTACCGTAGTGTGCCTTGGGCTGGTCCTTACCTCAATCGGGAGCCTGACAACGCTTTTCACGGATTCACCGGAAGTCAGAGCGCTCACGATGACACTGATTCTTCCGTTTGCCCTCTACCAGGTCGGCGACGGCATGCAGATATGCTTCTCAAATGCACTCAGGGGAATACAGCAGGTCAGGCCCATACTTCCGATAGCATTCGTGTCCTACATACTTGTATCCATACCGGCAAGTTATCTGCTTGGAATAGAGGCCGGCCTCGGACTGAAAGGAATCTGGTTCGGATACCCCATCTCGCTCACACTGGCAGGCCTGCTTTATCTTTTGATGTTCAGCAAGTGCCAGAAGAAGGCCGAAGCGGCACTGCCGACAACGGACAAATGACAAAATCAATCCAATGATGTTCCAACCTGACAATATAAACAACTTATTGCTTGCCTTCGGGCTTACTATGGCGGCAGGTCTCGCCACAGGGATAGGAAGTCTTGTTTCACTGCTTTCAAAAAGGACAGACAGACGCTTCCTGTCTGCAGCTCTCGGACTTTCTGCGGGGGTAATGATCTATGTTTCTTTCATGGAGCTGATGCCTGAGTCAGCCTCCATGTTGAGGCCGCAGTTCGGAGAAAGGCTTTCCGAGATATATGCTCTAATTTCATTCTTTGCAGGAATAGGTTTTATCGCTCTGATAGACAAGCTCGTTCCCGAAGACGAAAATCCCCATGAGCTTCAGCTCGAATCAAGTGACATGCCGCACGGGAAACTTAAGAGGACAGGGGTGATGATGGCTCTCGCCATAGGAATACACAATTTCCCAGAAGGGCTGGCCACCTTTGCCTCGGCAATGGAGAACATCGAGATAGCACTTCCGATAGTCTTTGCTATCGCAATACACAATATCCCTGAAGGCATAGCAGTGTCTGTTCCGATATACCATGCCACCGGCAGCAGGAAAAAAGCCTTTGTCTATTCGTTCCTGTCAGGAATGGCCGAGCCTGTCGGGGCCGTAATCGGATTCATCTTCCTCTCGGCATTCTGGACTCCTGTCCTGAACGCGCTGGTACTCGGTTTCGTTTCAGGAATCATGGTGTACATATCATTTGACGAACTGCTGCCCGGAATGGAGAAATACGGCCATCACCATCTCGGTGTAGCCGGAACGATAACCGGAATGGCAATAATGGCGCTGAGCCTGCTGTTGCTGTAATTATATAAGGCCGAATGCGGCCAGATAGACGCATGCCATCGGGATGGCCACAAGACTGCTGTCAAAACGGTCAAGCATGCCGCCGTGTCCGGGTATTATGTTTCCTGAATCCTTGACATGGAAATGGCGTTTCCAAAGAGACTCATAGAGATCGCCGCATACACCTCCGACACTCACTACAAGGCCCACTGCCAGACTGTGCCATACACTGAACGGGAACCACCCGAGACGGTTGAGCAAAAAGGCTCCGGCGACGCTCAGGACTATTCCTCCCCAGAATCCCCACCATGATTTGTGCGGAGAGATTTCAGGGGCCAACTTCGCGGAATCAGGTTTCTGTCCGAACAATGATCCGATACAGTATGCCCCGACATCAGAAAGCCATACCAGTATGAACAAGGAGAGCAGCATCCACCCGTCAAAAACATTCCCGTCCATAACGACCAGAGGAGAAAGCGATATCGGCAGTGCAATGTAGAGCAGGCCTCCGTATATGACTTCAATGTCACTGAAGTTCTCCCTGTCTCCGAAAAGGAGCACGGCAACGGGAAGCAGCAGCAGGAGTCCAAGAGGAATCAGCATAAGTGTCTGGCTCATACCCCAGAAGCGCATGCATGCCACTGCTACAAATGCCGATGCTCCAGTCAATATTCCAAGCTTACTCCCTATCCCGAAACGTCCTCCGAGCGAGATTCCATAGTACTCGCGGAGACTGAAATATAAAATGAGAAGGAACAGGCAGCCGAAAAGCATCCTGTCCCAAATCATTCCGAACACCATCACCGCAAGGAAGACGATGCCCACAAGAGTACGCGTAAGGAGATTACTCATTGTCTGGAGCCTTGTTCTCCGTCTGGCTGCCTGAAGTTCCGGATGGCTTTGAATCATCCTGCGCCGGACCGGATGTGCTGCCTGACGCTGCACCGTCCTCTCCCCCATTGCCGGAAGGCTCAGATGACGGAGTATTCTCTCCATCGCCCTTAAGCCTGTCTTCTCCATGCTTGCCGGCCTTGGGTCCAAAAATGGCCTCTATGTCTTCTGCCATTATGACCTCCTTGTCAATCAGCATCTCTGCGAGCTTGACTACGCCGGACCAGTTGGCTTCGAGAAGTTTTCTCGTCTTCGCGGTCACTTCATCAACAATGGCCTTAGCCTCCTCGTCAATCAGCTGCGCAGTCTTCTCACTGTACGGCTTGGTGAGATCGTATCCGCCGGTGGCATTGTAGTACGAAAGATTGCCGACTTTCTCGCTCATTCCGTAATAGGTGACCATAGCATATGCAATCTTCGTCATCCGTTCGAAATCATTAAGAGCACCTGTGCATGGAACCCCGTTGTTCACAATCTCCTCTGCAACGCGTCCACCAACCAGACAGCACATCTCGTCCAGGAGATCGGATTTTGACATCATTACCTTCTCGTCCGGAAGACTCCAGGTAAGGCCCAGAGCCTGCCCTCGAGGGATTATCGAAACCTTGAGAACAGGATCACATCCCGGCAGCAGCCACCCGGCCACAGCATGACCGGCCTCATGGTAAGCCGTAAGCCGTTTTTCGTCTGGGGACATTATAGTCTTCTTGCGCTCAATTCCACCGACTACACGGTCAACAGCATCTGCAAAATCCTTGTTGGTGATTGCGGATTCGCCCTTGCGCGCCGCACCGAGGGCAGCCTCGTTGCAGATGTTCGCAATGTCAGCTCCGGAGAAGCCCGGAGTATGCTTTGCTATGGCCTCGACATCAAAATCAGCAGCCAGCTTGAGATTCTTTGTATGAACCTGGAATATTTCCTTGCGCTCGTTCAGGTCAGGAAGCGTCACATGTATCTGCCTGTCGAATCGTCCGGCACGCATCAGAGCCTTGTCAAGAATGTCCGCCCTGTTGGTCGCGGCAAGCACTATGACTCCGCTATTGGAACCAAAGCCGTCCATCTCCGTCAGCAGCTGGTTGAGGGTGTTCTCCCTTTCGTCATTGGAAGAGAAGCCGACATTCTTGCCCCTCGCACGTCCAACAGCATCGATTTCGTCAATGAAGACGATGCAGGGAGCCTTCTCCTTGGCCTGGGCGAACAGGTCGCGCACGCGACTTGCACCCACACCGACAAACATCTCCACGAAATCCGATCCGCTGATGCTGAAGAAAGGTACGTTAGCCTCTCCAGCCACAGCCTTGGCAAGCAGGGTCTTTCCGGTTCCCGGAGGGCCGACGAGCAGGGCACCCTTGGGAATCTTTCCTCCAAGTGCGGTGTACTTGCCGGGATTCTTGAGGAAATCAACAATCTCCATGACTTCCTCCTTTGCTCCGTACATTCCGGCAACATCCTTGAATGTCACATTGACCTTGTCCTTGTCGGCCAGCTTGCCGGTGGACTTGCCCACGTTGAACGGGTTCATGCCACCGCCGCTGTTCCCGCTTCCGCCGCCCATCTGGCGGGTCATGCCGCGGAAGAGCCAGGCATACAGCAGGAATATCAGCAGGAACGGGAGCACCCACTCGAGTATTCCTCCCCACATGCGGTTCTCATTGTCTATGTATATCTTTACCTGAGAATCCGCCGGCAATTCCGAATTCACAGCGGCGAACTCTTCCTCAGGGTAAAACTGTGGCGAGGTATAAAAATAGAACTGAGGTGACTTTGAAGGCACCTTCCCGCTGGCGAACAGATCGGCATATTTTGAAAGGCTCTCGGGCTTGACGGTAATGTTGCCCTTGTAGTCGTTGCGAACAAAATGAATTTCCTTGACGTCGCCGTCACGCATCATCTGCTGAACCTGTGTCCATTCGATTTTCTGAGGCGGGACCCCATTGTTGTTGAAGAGCATCCAGCCTATCGCGACAAGAAGCAGAAGATAGAGTACCCAGGACAAGTTGATTCTCACTATCCTGACTTTCCCGGGTTTCCTGTTATTTGGTTTTTGGGCCATCGTTTCTAAATTTGTGTGGCAAATATACAACAAAAATGAAACCACTTCAAGCGGAAAACGGCATTATATGGATAGAACGTTCAGAATCAACAAACAGTGAACTAAAGGCCCGCATCGGAGAGTATGACAATTTGTCAGTCCTGGCGGCAGAGGATCAGACTGCAGGGCGAGGACAGGGAGACCACCGCTGGTTCTCTTCGCCGCGCACGAACCTCACATTCAGCATGCTTTTCCGTTTCGGAGAGGAATACCCGCTTTCGCTCAAAACGGCGGACGCCGTGCTGGTGACATGGATCTCCACCCTCGGGATAAGGGACTACCTGCTTGAAAACGGGATTGACAGCCGCATCAAATGGCCCAACGACATATGGGTCGGACAGCAAAAAATCTGCGGCATGCTTATCGAGAATCTCAGCTTTGCAGGGATGGTAAGCGCCAGCATCTCCGGCATAGGTCTCAATGTCAACCAGGAATCATGGCCGGAAGATCTACCTAATCCGTTATCAATGAGACAGCTCAGCGGCAAGGAATATGATCTCCGTGAAGAGCTCGTGCGGCTCGCCGGACACCTGCGCTCAAGATACGCGCAAGCGGCAACCCCGGAAGGCCGCCGCTCGCTGAACGAAGAATTCGAAAAGCACGTGTTCAGGCTTCCCTCAAAGCCTTGATGGCAGCAGCCGGATCCTCGGCCCCGTATACGGAACTTCCGGCGACAGCCATGCTCACGCCGGCATCGCGCACGGACCTCACGTTCGACAGCTTGATGCCTCCGTCAATTTCGATGAAGGCGGAGTCTCCCCTCCTCTCAAGTTCAGAACGCAAGGCTGAAACTCTCCCAATGGATTCAGGGATGAATTTCTGTCCGCCAAAACCGGCAAATACTGACATTATGAGGAAATAGTCAGCCTTGCCTATGTATGGATAAAGCTTGTCCACGGGAACATCAGGATTGACTGCCACGCCGGCCTTCATGCCGAGCGAACGGATCTGCGCCAGAAAGTCAGCCGTGTCGTCACCGGCAGTCTCCAAATGAAAGGAGCAATACTTCACGCCTTCAGAAGCAACTTTACCAAACCATCTTTCGGGATGTACCACCATCAGATGGACATCCATCGGGGCAACTGCAATCTTTGCCACATGGTCTATCACGGAAAAGCCGAAGGATATGTTCGGAACAAATGTTCCGTCCATCACATCCAGATGTATAACGTCACCGCACTCGTTCACGAGACGGATATCCTTCTCCAAATGAAGAAAGTCAGCTGACAGGATTGAGGGAGCAATCTTGAAATCCATATTGAAAATTATCAGTCGTTTTTCGGTATGCGTGCTGTCTACTGTCTCTCAGACGAAGACACAAGCATATTTTCTATGTCATTGACATATTTCCTGAACACCTTGTCGGTAGACATGAGGTCAGCCACGGTCATGCAGGAATGCAACACTGTCGCGTGGTCCTTCCCTCCAATTTCCGAGCCAATCGACGCGAGTGAGCAGTTTGAAATCAGATTGCGGCACAGGTACATCGCGATCTGCCTTGCCTGGACAATCTGACGCTTCCTTGACTTCGAAACCAGGTCTTCCCTTGAGATGTTGAAGTACTCGCAGACTGACTGCTGCACCTTCTCCATGCTCACATCGGTTTTCTCCTCACCGACCAGCGACTCTGTAATCGATGCTGCAATCTCCATCATCGGACGGTCACGGTCAACCGAAGCGTGCGCGATGAGTGAAATCAGAGTCCCTTCCAGTTCCCTGAAGTTTTTCTTTACTCTTCCGGCGATGAACTCAAGCACTTCGTCCGGGATAACCACACCTTCACGTTCCGCGCGGGCACGCAGCATGGCGAGCCTTGTGGCATAGTCAGGTTGCGTAAGCTGGACCGAAAGCCCCCATTTGAATCTCGAGAGGAGTCTTTCCTCAAAGTTCTTCAGATCCACCGGAGCACGGTCAGAGGTGAATATCAGCTGCTTGCCGTTCTGATGAAGATGATTGAACACATTGAAGAACGCATTCTGGCATCCCTGTCCAAGCAGGGCCTGTATGTCATCCACGATGAGAACGTCAATCCTCATATAATATGCAAGGAAGTCGGTAAGCTTGTTAAGCACGTGCACGGCATCCATATACTGGGTCTTGAACTCATTGCCGGTGACATAGAGCACCACGAGATCGGGAAACTTTTCCTTGACTGCGATTCCTATTGCCTGTGCAAGGTGGGTCTTTCCGAGTCCCGAGCCGCCAAATATGAAAAGCGGATTGAAGGGGGTCTTCCCGGGAGCCATGGAAATGTTCTCGCCGGCGGTGATTCCCATCTTGTTGCACTCACCTACAACCAGGTTCTCAAAACTGTAGACCGGGTTCAGGCGCGGATTGATCTTCAGCTTGTGCGGCAGTCCGGGATATACGAAAGGACTTGGCTTGTCGGAAGGCGGCGTCATTACTGTAACTGCCGGATTTTCCGGAGTAGGCACAGTCTGCCCGGGGATGCGCATTGCCGGCTGGTTGGTGACTGAGCGGAACACGTAAACGAGCTTCGCCTTCTGGCCTATGACCCTGTGGAGAGTCTTTCGCAGGACATCAAGGAATGCCGACTCAATATACTCACGGAACCAGTCTGAAGGCACCTCGACCGTGAGCGTGGAATCCACAAACGAGACAGCCTTGATCGGCTCGAACCAGGTCTCATACTGAACCGGCTCAACGATCTGGCGGATGATGTTAAGACATTCCGCCCATATCTCAGCATATGTATTCCTGTTGTCCATTGCACTATTGCCGAAAAAAGCGACCGGATGAATCCCGAATCGCAGTACAAAAGTGAGGAAAAAAAATTGAAAAAAACTTCCGTTTGCTATTGGATATTATTTTTTTTCATTCTATTTAAGGCTTGCGGGAGCCGCAAACAGTTAATTTGCAATTAATTCAAAATCAATCATTTACATAACAGGTTCTTCACTAACTGCCTGTTGTGCAAGCATCGCTGATTTATAATTATTAAAAATTGAATATCCGCCCCACAAGCACTTCTGAAAGGGGTCACCGCAGTCTCACGACGCTGGTTCCATGTATCTCAACGAGAAATGCGTCGGGATACCTTTTTCTGATTCTTTCGAGGCTCGACTCACTTTCTTCCCTCGAATCAGACACCGCAATGAAATATTTGCTCAAGCCTCCGGAAGTTATGACCTTCGGCGTATATCCCATAAAAATTGAAGGATCGTCCTGCGGGCGGCTGCTCACAAGAATCTGCACGGCATAGACAGCCGAAGAGTCGCCGGAATCAGAAGCCGGCTGATCAGCAGAACCTGCAGATGCTTCACCTTTGCCGAAATGAAGGCTCTCGTCGTAGAATGCCTTGTAGTCGGAAAATGCCATGAAAAGCCTTTGTGCCAGATCCTCCCTCGAAGACTTCTTGCGGAGCTGTGCGAGATCATCCGAATTCGAGATGAATCCCAACTCCACAAGCACGGCTGGCATGGACGTCTTCCACAACACGTAGAACGGATCCTGCGACACTCCCCTGTCGACCTTTATGGGGCCGCCGGAGAGCCTTGACTGGATCTCCTCCGCAAAACGCAGGCTCTGTTCCCTGTGGGAATTCTGCATCAGCATCATGAAAATGTAAGATTCCGGATCCGAAGGATTGAAGCCCTGGTACTTGGTGCTGTAGTCATCCTCGAGCATTATCACGGAGTTTTCCCGCATGCACACCTCCATGTTGTTCGCAAAGAGGTCGCGGTTCTTGTTGGAAGACTGCCCGAGAACATGGACGGAGAACCCTGAAGGCGAGGTCCGGTCGTTCGCATTTATATGGACAGATATGAAAAGGTCGGCGTGAACGTCATTGGCAATCTGGGCACGGCCGTCGAGAGTCACGTACTTGTCGGTCGAGCGGGTAAGGACAACCTTGACGTCAGGATATTCAGTCCGTATCTTCTCGGCCAGCATTGAGGCAATGTCGAGCGTAAGGTTCTTCTCGTAAGTTTTCTGGTCCTTGCTGACGCACCCTGCATCTTTTCCGCCGTGTCCTGCATCTATAACGACAGTGGACAACCCGAGGTTCTTGCCGGTCGCCACGAACAGGCTGCAGAGAAGAGCAGCGAAAATGCAGATTGTGCGTTTCAAAAAATAGTACTATTTTTGTAGGATTGTGCAAATATACGAATTATATCTCTTTTGAGGAAACTCGGATATATATTTTCCCTCCTGCTTGCACTCACAGTGCTGACGACGGAAATGCAGGCCCAGAACAGACGAGCCCAGAGAAGGGGCGCGGAGCCCGTCTATGGCATGAGGGTAGAGAAACAGGTCGCATTGCCCGACTCCGCAACACTGGCCCTTAGGGACTCACTGCATGCTGCAGACTCGATACGCCGGGCGGATTCCGTTGCCATGCTCGGCAAGAGTTCGCTTGAGCAGCCGGCATTCTCGACCGCCCGCGACTCCATCGTCCAGGATTTCAGCAACGGAAAGAGACTCATATATTATTACGGAGACGTCAGCGTCAAGTATCAGGACATGGAGCTGAAGGCCGAATACATGGAATACGACATGAAATCGGGGACGGTCTTCGCCAAAGGCGTCTATGACTCGACAGCGGGAGAATGGGTGGGAAGGCCCGTGATGACCCAGGGCAACAAGACCTACAACATGGAGGAGGTAAAATACAACTTCAATTCGCGCAAGGCCAAGATCTCCAACATGATAACCACCGAAGACGACGGAATACTGCACGGCAGGAACATCAAGATGATGGATGACCAGTCCATCAACATCACCGACGGAAAATACACAGTATGCGATGCCGACCACCCGCACTATTATCTCGCCCTCACCAGTGCAAAGGTGATACGGAAACCGTCGCAGAAAACCATTTTCGGACCGGCATACATGGTGATCGAAGACGTAAAGATCCCGTTCCTGGGCCTTCCGTTCGGGTTCATCCCCAAAAGGCCTGACAGGGCCACTGGAATGCTGATGCCGACATTCGGAGAAGAGCAGGCCAGAGGATTCTTCATGAGGGACGCCGGAATGTATTTCGTGTTCGGAGACTACCTGGATCTGTCAGTAACCGGAGACTACTACACCCTTGGGTCCTGGGCGATTGACGTCAATTCCAGGTACAAGGTGAACTACAAGTTCAACGGATCCCTGTCCGTGAACTTCTCGAACGACCAGACGGGAGAGAAAGGCACTCCGGAGTTCTTCCAGACCAGGAACTTCGGTTTCAAGTGGACTCATTCGCAGGACTCCAAGGCACATCCGGGACAGACCTTCAGCGCATCCGTCAACTTTTCGAGCCCCTCGAACAACAAGTACAACTCCACCAACATCAACGAGGCTCTGCAGAACCAGATCCAGTCTTCGATTTCGTTCTCCAGGAACTGGAACGGAAAGTTCAACCTCAGCATAAATGCCCTGCACAGCCAGAACTCCAGAGACTCGTCCTATACCTTTACTCTTCCGAACATCACGTTCTCGATGAGCACGATCTACCCCTTCAAGCAGAAGAACAGGGTGGGCAAGGAAAAGTTCTACGAGAAGATTTCGTTCGGATACAACACTACCCTGCAGAACAAGATAAGCTTCAAGGCATCCGAGTTCGGCCAGCCGGGCTTCTGGGACAAGATGCAGAACGGCATGACGCACAACTTCAGCATCGGGCTTCCAAATTTCCAGCTGCTTAAATACATAAGCATCGCACCCGGTGTCTCATATTCCCAGAACTGGTTCTTCAGGAAGCAGGAATATGCCTACAACGAAGAATCCGGTGAGATCGAGGCCCTTCCGAGTTCGATGTTCAACACCTTCGGAATCACGCAGAACTATTCGTTCAGCACATCAATGAGCACCCGGCTTTACGGAACGTTCAATTTCGGCAAGCACCGCAAGCTGCAGGCCATAAGGCACGTGATCTCCCCGTCCATGTCCTTCTCGTTCAGCCCGGAAAAGGGCACCTATGCAAACGGCTACCGCACAATCGAATATACCGACGCGGAAGGTGCTGACCAGGTTTACCAGTACAACATCTACTCCGGACAAATTTACCAGCCGCCCGGAAAGGGACGTTCAGCCACAGCTTCCCTGAGCATCGGGAACAATCTCGAGGCAAAGGTTAAGGACTACGCCGACACCACCGGAACCGGGACAAAGAAGGTGAAACTTATTGACCAGCTGAACATCAGCACGAACTACAACTTCCTGGCTGACTCGCTCAACATGGGAACGATTTCCATGACCATGTCCACCCAGCTGTTCAACAAGGTCACCATAAGCGCGAGCGCTGGCTTCGACCCCTACGCAATAGGAGAGAACAGCAGGAAGATCAACAAGTTCGCGATCACGCAGGGACAGGGTCTTGCCAGGCTGACCAGTTTCTCGGCCTCGGCTTCCTATTCCATTTCCGGAGACGGGAAGATCAACGGCAACGACGGAAGCCAGTCGGGAGGCAGCGGAGCATCCGGAAACACCAACTACTACCAGAGGAATTTCTATCACCCCGTAACCGGAGACTATATTCCGGGAGGTTGGCTGTACTATACCAATCCGAATGCACCATGGTCGTTGAGTTTCAATGCACTGTTCAGCCTTTCGAGGTCCTATTCTTTTGACTCCACGCTCCAGCAGCTGATCAAGACAAACCGGATCACGGCAACGCTCAACACCGCAGGGAGCATCAAGCTTACGCCAAAAATGTCAATCAACGTGTCGTCGGGCTTCGACTTCGTCGCCAAAAAGCTTACCACTACTCAAATCAGCGCAACATACGACCTGCACTGTTTCAACATAGCTGTTTCGTGGGTACCTCTCGGAACCTGGAAATCATACAGTTTCAGGATTTCCGCCAATGCAGCTGCCCTTGCGGACCTGCTCAGGTTCAAGAAGAGCGACAGTTATTGGGATAATTAGGAAATTTTATTACTTTTGCCAAATCATTCAGTACGGCCGCTGCAGTCATTTTCGGCCGTCCAAAATAATTCACTTTATGCCACATCGACTTTTCGAGCTGAATGCGATGAGCAGGGAACAGCTTGAGACAATTGCAAATGAACACAATGTCAAGAATATAAAGAAGCTTGACGACGAAAATCTTGCTTACGCAATATTGGACGCCGAAGCCAAGGAAGAATCGACCAAGATTTCTCCCGAGAAGCCAAAAGTGCGCAGAGGCCGTCCTCCCAAGCAAAAGCAGGCGGATGCAGCAAAGACAGACGCTTCAGCCAAGCAGACAGGCGAAGACCAGGCCGATACCGAACAAAAGAAAGGACGAAAGAAAGCAGAAAGCACTTCAGGGGAAGAAACCGCAGCCCCCGCCACTCCCGCAGAACCCAGGAAACGCGGGCGTAAACCTGCCGCAGCAAAACCTGCTCCGGAAGGGACCCCGCAGAGCCAGTCCGCTGCACCCGACAGCGACAACGTAACTGCACAAGCCGAACAGAAGAAAAAGTCCTCGTCCAGAGGACGGAAAAAGACCGTGGCGGCAGAGCAGAAGCCCGAAACGGCACCTGCTGCAGCTGCACCCCAGGAGAAAAATGACGGTACAGCCCAGCAGGAGAAGGACAATACAGTCCAGGAAAACCAGGAACAGGCCAAGCCTCGCAACCAGCAGGATGCGGACAGGAACCAAAAGCCCAAGTATCAGCAGCACGGCTACTACAACAACAATCAGGGAGGCCAGTACAGGCAGCAGAATTTCCAGCAGCAGAGGTTCAACAAGCCTGTTTATTTCGAGGAGACCGTCGAAGCTACCGGCGTTCTTGAGATTATGCCGGACGGCTACGGCTTCCTGCGGTCTTCCGACTACAACTACCTCAACTCGCCCGATGACATTTACGTCTCCCAGCAGCAGATAAAGTACAATGCTCTCAAGAGCGGAGACACCGTAACAGGCGAGATACGTCCTCCCCGCGAAGGTGACAAGTACTTCCCCCTCGTAAACATAAAATCGGTAAACGGACGGACAACGGAATACATCAGGGACCGTGTACCTTTCGACTTCCTGACTCCCCTCTTCCCCGACGAGAAATTCAACCTTCTCGGCAACGGGCACATGAGTGACGTAAGCTGCCGCATCGTCGACATGTTCTCACCTATCGGCAAAGGACAGAGAATGCTGATAGTATCGCCTCCAAAGGCCGGAAAGACACTGCTTCTGAAGAGCATCGCGAACGCAATAGCGGACAACCATCCCGAAGTATATGAAATCGTGCTCCTCGTAGACGAGCGCCCCGAGGAAGTGACCGACATGCAGCGTTCCGTGAAGGCGGAAGTTGTGGCGTCAACCTTCGACGAACCCGCCGAAAAGCATGTTAAGGTTGCCAACATGGTGATCGAAAAGGCCAGAAGGCTGGTTGAATGCGGCCATGACGTGGTAATCCTGCTGGACTCCATAACCAGGCTTGCAAGGGCATACAATACGGTACAGCCAGCATCAGGCAAGGTCCTTACCGGAGGCGTGGATGCAAATGCCCTCCAGAAGCCCAAGAGGTTCTTCGGTGCAGCCAGGAACATTGAGGGAGGAGGTTCCCTTACCATTCTTGCCACTGCCCTTACCGAAACCGGATCCAAGATGGACGACGTGATTTTCGAAGAGTTCAAGGGAACCGGAAACAGCGAAATCCAGCTTGACCGCACGCTCGCGAACCGCAGGATCTTCCCTGCAGTGAACATTCTTCTCTCGGGAACCAGGCGCGATGACCTCCTGTACACCAAAGACCAAAGCCAGAGAATCTGGATTCTGCGGAAGCTCCTCGCCGAGATGAATCCTACTGAAGCCATGAACTTCATGCTTCAGCGCATGGATGAATTCAAGACAAACCAGGACATGCTCGACAACATGTCCAAGATATCGGCGAGAGACTGACATCCGTCACATCGCCGGAAAAAAAGGACTCCCGGGAAGGCGCTTGATGAGCAAAAGCCTTTCCGGGAGTCCTTTTGTCGGCTGAAGCAGGCTACTTCGTTCCGAAGATCCTGTCGCCGGCATCGCCGAGGCCGGGAACAATGTAAGCGTCACCGTTCAAATGATCATCCACTGCAGCAACGTAGATGTCCACGTCAGGATGTTCTTTCTGCACCTTCGCAATACCCTCAGGTGCCGCAACGAGACACATGAGCCTGATGTTGGTGCAGCCGTGTTCCTTAAGCATTGCCAGGGCATCACATGAACTGCCGCCGGTGGCCAGCATAGGGTCAGTGACAATAACCAGCCTGTCCTTTATGTCTTCGGGGAGCTTGCAATAATAGACTACCGGAGAATGTGTCTCCTCGTCACGATAAAGACCGATATGCCCTATTTTCGCTACGGGGACAAGAGTCATCAGGCCGTCAACCATACCGAGACCGGCCCTGAGAATGGGAACGACGGCCAACTTTCTGCCCGACACCTTCTTGGCACGCATGGAGCAAATGGGGGTCTGAATCACTTTGTCTTCCAGCGGAATGTCCCTCGTGACTTCATAACCCATCAGCATTGATATTTCCTTGAGAAGTTCCCTGAAATCCTTGGAACCTGTCTCCTTGTCCCTCATGATAGTCAGCTTGTGCTGAATCATGGGGTGGTCAATAATATGCACCTGGCTCATAATCGTAAGAATTTTAGTAAAGGTAATACATTTTTCTTTATTTTTGCGCAGCAATCGCAACAGCCCATGATAAGAATATACTGCAGGAACAACGGAACCTTCAGGGAATTCAGGGAAGGCACCACCTTGCTTGAGATGGTTCCGGAATTTGAGTTTGAAAAGCCATGTGAAATCCTTGCCGCAAAGGTCAACAACGTTGCAGAAGGACTGCTTTTCAGGGTTTTCAACAACAAGGACATCGAATTCATGGACTACAGGAGCTACAGCGGCCGCAATGTGTACTGCCGCTCATTGAGCTTCCTGCTTTGCAAGGCCGTGACAGACCTGTTCCCCGGGAGCCGCACAAGCCTGCGGAGGCCTATCTCAAAAGGATATTTCTGCAGTGTGGAGAAGCCGGACGGTTCTCCGCTCAGCGATGGGGATATCACGGCAATCGATTCAAGGATGAGGGAACTGGTAAGGCTGGACCTGCCGTTCAGAAGGCATGAGGTGCATGCCGACGAGGCCATAAACCTCTTCAGGAAACTCGGAGCCTCCGACAAGGTCAAGCTGATGGAGACCTGCGGTGACATATACATCAAATACTACACTCTGGGCGACACTCCAGACTACTACTGCGGCGCCCTGGTCCCGAGTTCCGGATATCTCAAGGTCTGGAGCCTCAGCCGATACAACAGCGGAATGATACTGCGCGTGCCTGACAGGCACCATCCGGGTGAACTTGCTCCATTCCACGAACAGCCCAAGACTTTCGACGTCTTCTCCGAGGCCATAAGCTGGAACAGCATAATGAATCTCGACACGGTCGGAGACGTGAATCACGCCTGCCAGACGGGAAAGGCATCCGATCTGATCCTCGTAGCCGAGGCCCTGCAGGAGAAGAAGATTGTCCAGATTGCCGAAGAAATCAACAGGCGCTGCCACAATGACAACCCCGTCAGGATGGTGCTGATAACCGGTCCTTCAAGCAGCGGCAAAAGCACTTTCTGCAAGAGACTGAGCGTCCAGCTCAAGGCCTGCGGACTGCATCCCGTTTCATTTTCGACCGATGACTATTTCGTGAACCGGCTCGACACTCCCAAACTCCCCGACGGAAGCTACGATTTCGACAATTTCGACACTGTCGACCACGAGTATCTGCAGAATGACGTGCTGAAACTTCTCAACGGCGAGGAGGTGGAAGTCCCTGAATACAACTTCGTTACCGGAATGAGAGAATTCAACGGAAAAAAACTCAGACTGGCCGAAGGATCGCTGCTTCTGGTCGAAGGCATCCATGCCCTCAATCCCCTGCTTACCGACAAAGTTCCTGAATCCTACAAATTCAAGATATTCATCAACACTATCACAAGCATCTCGCTGGACGACCACAACTGCATTCCCACAAGCGACAACCGGTTGCTGCGCCGCATTGTGCGCGACTTCAAGATGGGTTCGTACACTGCCAGGCAGACCATCTCCAACTGGCCGAATGTGCGCCGGGCGGAAGTCAAGTGGATCTATCCTTTCCAGGAAGACGCCGATGTGCTGTTCAACTCCGCATATCTTGTGGAGTTCGCCGTGCTCCGCAACCATGCCGAAAGAATCCTGGCCACTGTACCGAAAAACTGTGCTGAATACAGCGAGGCACACCGCCTTCTGCATTTCCTGCACTACTTCACACCGGTATCCGACAAGGAAATTCCGCCAACTTCCCTGCTCCGCAGCTTCATCGGAGGAAGCAGTTTCGAATAGGCCGCAGCCTTTCCGGATACCACAAGCATCGGACACAAATCAGATTGACAAATGAAAAACAAGATAGTGCTGCCCTCCGATTTCTCGCCAGAAGAGCGGGCCGAAAGGGCAAAGAACAACTTCCTCAACGGATACAACTGCTGCCAGGCAGTGCTTCTGGCGTTCTCGGACCTGCTTGAAGACCAAACATCGGCAGAAGTGCTCGCCATCATCGGCTCCGGATTCGGCGGCGGAATGGCCCGTATGCGCGAAGTATGCGGAAGCTTCAGCGGAGCCGTGGCAATGGCCGGCTTCATGTCCCCCGCGAGCGACCCTTCGGTCAAGTCTGACAGGACGGCAAACTACGCCCTGGTACAGAAGATGGCGGAAGAATTCAAGGAACTCAACGGAGGAAGCATCGTGTGCGGAGAGCTCCTCGGCCTCAAGAAGAGACAGACAGAAAGTCCGGAACCGTCAGACCGTACACCGGAATACTACAAGAAACGCCCCTGCGCCCAGATCATCAGCAACGCCGCCCTGATTGTGGCACGACATCTCCAGGAGATGCAGCAGAATCAGTAAAAAGGGCACTTATTGCACAAAATAAGGTATCTGTCAAAAGCAGGAATCAACTAAATTAGCATCACTAAAAACTTAGCGATGCAAAAATCACTGCTGATCATGACCCTTTTTGCGACCGTTGCCCTGACATCGGTCTCATGTGGCCAGAACCAGACGGATACTGCCATGGAAGAAAAACTCAATCTTACTCAGGAGTGGGACAAGGTCTTCCCACTGAGTCCCAATGTAAGTCACAGCAAGGTGACTTTCCACAACCGCTACGGCATCACATTGGCCGCCGACCTCTATATGCCCAAGAACGCCTCGGGGAAACTTGCGGCGATTGCCGTCTGCGGGCCTTTCGGCGCGGTCAAGGAGCAGGCTTCCGGCCTTTACGCCCAGACTCTTGCCGAAAGAGGCTTCCTCACCATAGCCTTTGACCCGTCGTTCACCGGAGAGAGCGGCGGAGAGCCCCGCAATGTGGCATCTCCCGACATAAACACCGAAGACTTCTGTGCAGCAGTAGACTATCTGTCGACTCGGGATGATGTTGACCCTGAGCGGATAGGCATACTTGGAATCTGCGGATGGGGCGGAATGGCCGTAAATGCTGCGGCCGTCGACACCAGAATAAAGGCCACGGTTGCCTCCACAATGTACGACATGAGCAGAGTGACGGCGAACGGATATTTCGATGCGGACGACAATGCCGATGCCCGCTATGCCACCAGGAAGCAGCTGAATGCACAAAGGACCGAAGACTACAGGAACGGCAGCTACGCACTTGCAGGAGGTGTGGTTGATCCGCTTCCGGAAGATGCGCCGCAGTTCGTCAAGGACTACTACGCATACTACAAGACACCGCGCGGATATCACATCCGCTCACTCAACTCAAACGGCGGCTGGAACAAGACCTCCGCTCTGTCCTTCCTCAACATGCCGCTGCTCTCGTATGCGTCCGAGATCCGCAGCGCAGTCCTCCTCATACACGGAGAGAACGCACACTCCCGCTACTTCAGCGAGGACTGCTTCAAGAAGCTCACCGGAGACAACAAGGAGCTGTTGATCATCCCGGGAGCCGTGCACACAGACCTCTACGACAACATGGAGAAGATTCCGTTCGACAAGATCGAAGATTTCTACCTGACATATCTGAAATAGAAGCAATCGGTATACGGCATATGATGCATTTGGAAGAATTCCTGAAAGTCGTCCGCGAAGGAGGCCGTCTTGACACTCCTGAAATACAGGAGTTCATGGACAGGATGAGCGATGAGGCAAGGCGGATAACTTTTGAGCTCAACGGCTCATACCATAGCCCAGAGGAGGTACGTGGACTTCTCTCCCGCCTTTTTGGACACGAGGTGGACCCGTCGCTGAAAGTGTTTCCTCCGCTGTATGCCGACTTCGGCAAGAACATTCACATCGGGAAGGGTGTATTCATCAATGACTGCTGCCATTTCCAGGACCACGGAGGAGTATTCATCGGCGACGGTTGCCAGATAGGACACAATGTGGTTTTCGCGACACTCAATCATGAGCTGGAGCCCGAGAGACGCAAATACATGATTCCCGAACCTATACGTCTCGGAAAAAACGTATGGGTCGGTTCGAGTTCGGTGCTACTTCCCGGAATAACTGTCGGGGACAATGCCGTGATTGCGGCAGGGGCGGTTGTCACCAAGGACGTCCCAGAAAATGCGGTAGTCGCAGGCGTTCCGGCAAAAGTAATACGGATGATCGGCTGAAAGGCTATTCCTTCAGTCTCGAGTCAATTATTATCGTGACGGGGCCGTCATTGATGAGCTCCACCTGCATGTCAGCCCCGAAAATTCCCTTTTTTACCTCTTTCCCGGTTTGCCCGGAAAGAAGAACGCAGAACCTGTCATAAAGCGGCACGGCAATTTCATGCCCTGCCGCTCTTATGTATGAGGGCCTGTTTCCCCTGCGGGTCGATGCAGTAAGAGTAAACTGAGAGACAGCGAGAACATCTCCCCCGACATCGATCACGCTCCTGTTCATTACCCCGTCGGCATCATCGAAAATTCGAAGATGCGCAGCCTTTGAGGCCAGCCACGCTGCGTCCTCTTCAGTGTCTCCGCTCTCCACACCAACAAGTATCATCAGGCCTATTCCTATTGAGGACACGCAAGTGCCATCCACCGTAACGGAGGCTCGAGATACCCTTTGAACTACAAGTCTCATCTGTTTTTCTTTTCAAGATATTTTGAAGGCAGCATCCCCGTCTGTTTTTTGAACACGCGCGTGAAATGCTGCGGATATTCGTAGCCGAGTTCATCGGAGACCTGGGTCACGGTCATTCCGCCGGACAAAAGATCCTTGGCCCTCTCCACGATAAAATCCTTTATATACAAAATCGGACTCTCTCCGGAAACATTACGTACAACATCCCCGAAATATCCAGGAGACATGTTGAGCTCCCCGGCGCAGTACTTGACGCTAGGAATACCGAAGACATACTGTTTTCCGTCTTCGTAATACCTGCCCAGCACTTCTCCGAAGCGGCTCATGATGTCGCTGGACACATACACCTGATTCCTGAACTGCCTGCTGTAAAAGCGGCTGCAGTAGTCCAGCACCAACTGGATATAGTCCAGAACTATCTTGTCGGTATACTCCTGCTCTCTCCCGCCACTGAGTTCCGAGCGGATATTTTTCATGATGCTGCCGAGCGTCTCCCGTTCCTTTGCGGCAAGAATCAGAGCCTCGTTGGTGTTGTATGAGAAAAAATGATATTTCGAAAGGTTGCGTCCGAGCTCGGTCCCTCTGATGAAATCGGCATCGAACATCAGCACCCATCCGCGGTACTGTGCTTTTGTCCCGTCATCTTCTTTTCCCAATATCTGTCCTGGTGAGACGGCCGTAAGACTTCCGCATGAAACATCGTATGTTCCTGCGCCATAGACTATCCCGTCGGGAAAGTTGTCCTGCATGAAAATCGCATACACCCCGAAGCGGTTCAGAGTATGGCGGATCTGACCCATTTCGTCATAATGTATCACGCTGACATGAGGATGATATACCGGGGCTCCTATGTCTCCGGCATAGTCATTCACATTGTCGAGCCTAAGTATATCCGACATGGCAACAAATGAATTCACATAAAAATACGAAAATTTCCGATGCGCAGCCACTGCATCCTTTGCCGCAAGACCCTTTTCAAATAATCTTTGCAATTTTGATACAGCATTACAGCCGAGATGCTCAACATAAGCAAGAAGATTGTGTTGTGAATTGCTTTCAATCTTTGTAATTTTGATACAGCGTTACAGCCTTTCCGGATTGACCCTTTATCCGTTCATGTTGTGAATTGCTTTCAATCTTTGTAATTTTGATACAGCGTTACAGCCGTTTCCACTGGGTAATGAAGACGTCTTTCGTTGTGAATTGCTTTCAATCTTTGTAATTTTGATACAGCGTTACAGCTGAATCGCAGCAAGCAACTGACAGTCAAGACGTTATTGGAGCTGTACAGAAATAAGGATTTGGCATCAAAAGCCAAATCCTTATTCATTTATACCCTGGATTTCAAATTCAAAACAGCTCCAACTGCTGGACTACAGGCGGAAGAGACTCAGACTTGGCTCCGACAAACAATTCCATGCTTCCGAACTGCTTGTCCGTTATGCACATTATCCCCACTTTGCCACGCTCCGGCAGCATCCTTTTGACCCTCAAGATATGAACTCGCGCATTTTCGTACGAAGGACAATGCCGAATATATATGGAAAACTGGAACATGGTGAACCCATACTCCACCAGGCCCTTCCTGAATTTGGCTGCCACCTTCCTGTCTCTTTTGGTATCGGTAGGCAGATCAAACAGAACCAGCACCCACATGACCCTATATTGGCTTATCCGGCTCATCCGACATACTTGGATATGATATCTTTCGTGATTCTCCAGTAAAACATCTGTACAGCGAGGCCGAAGTTGCTGAAGCTGCAACCATAAGAGGACTGGTTTTACCCTCGATCCTAACATCAATAACAGGAATTGACAGAAGACGCCGCTTCATCCCCGTGTCCAGAGAAAGTTTATCCTCAGGCAACGTCCTGACAATTTCCACGACCAGTCTGTCGACATATGGCCTATACGGCTCCATGATGTCGTCGGCAAGGCAATATGCGTTGTATCTGTTGTGATGATGTATACCCAGAGTCGGAAGCATCCCGCTCGAAACGAGGGCTCTTGCGACCACAGCCCTCAATATGGCATAACCGTAATCAAGAAGACAGTTGGGAGGGATTCCGTTTCTGCATCTTACGAACTGCGGAAACTCAGGAAAAATGTTCTTCCAATAATATGCGGCAGCCCGAGCCTCCATATTGTCTGCATCCCCGCTTTTCACCTTGTCAGCCCATACATGCATATTTCCATGTTTTTCTGCAGTGGAATACTCGAGACATGTCCCCTGATTCAGAATCTTCATCCTTACGGTCTGCTGCCATAGTTGCTTCTGCAGCGGAAGCGATGCCGCAAGCTGGCTGCGGAATCTCTCGTTCTGTAACGTATGCCCGCACAAGGGAAGCATCAACCCTACCGGCAAAGACTTCCGGTCACAGCTTACAAGTGCGGCATTATTGTCCAGCAGAGCCTCAATCAGTCCGGAAGTGAGAGTTATCTGATTATTGTCAATGACAACAATCCCTATATCCTCAACAGGAATGCTTCCCGCTATGCTGTTTCCGGATTCTTGCGAGTCAGGCCTTCTGACAATGAGCTGCCTGTTGGACAGAGACAGATAGGCAGGGTTCCCGAAATATAGAGTCCGTTTTATCATTCTTCTCCAACTGCGACAATTTCACCCAAATGATTGATCCTTACCTTGACCACACCGCGCAGCTTGTCCAAGGATTTCACTCTCTTCCACGTGATATCCTTAAGCGCCTTCTCGTAACCCAATGTGGTCTCGAGATGGTGCCTAAAGAAATAATCTTTATTGCTCAGTGCCTGGACTCGGAACATATACGGACTGATCAGAGAATAGTTTGCAGGATCCTTAAGGTCCAGCTCTTCGGGACGGAAACCGCTCTGTTCATCCGGGAAAATGAACATCTCATTGATCTTCATGCTGAAGACGAACTTCCATCCCAATGAAGAATTGAATGTCTTGTCCACCGCCGGAAACCCTCCGAGCACACGCTGAACCGCTTCAAAGAAACTGACCAGCTTCTCCTGATAGTTTCCTTCTGAGTCCTGATATATGGCCACATGGTGGTTGTTTCTAAGGTTCACGAAATCCAACGGGCGTTCGGACCGGATAACCGTTCCACATTTTGCGTCATCAAGACTGTGAAGTGCATCAAGATCATAGTTTTCCGAAATCGTCACGGTCCTGACAGGAATACGGCAATTCTCATTATGCCAAACGGGGACCAGGTCCAAATTCTGGAATGCTTTCTTCTGGTCCCCTCCATATTCGGCCAGCCTTTGCTTCAAAAGTTTTCTGATGTGACCGTCAATCACCTTGTCCACGGTAAGATTAGAATCCACGGCTTTCCGTATCTTGTAACTGATTCTGAAAAACGTGCATTGCACCTTTGGCCCAATGACACTGCCGTCAGCCATGCATATGGGATTCTTTGACAAAGCATTCTTTCCGGAGAAAGCCTTCTTCGGATCTCCGCCGTTCTCCTCAAGACGCCTCAGCAGAGCTTCGCGTTCTTCCTTTCTCGAAACTCTATTGACAACATCCACTGTCATCCTTGAATTGACAGTGACCATTTCAGTGTCATATTGCCTCAACTGGCCGTACACGGATTCCTTATGCAATGGCCCCCTGGGAGTCAATTCGACAGTCTCGTTGTACCCTCCGGCTTTCTTTGTCCTGTTGACATTTCTTGTCATCACTTTATTCTTCGCCTTATGAGATACCAGGATGGATTCAAGAACATTCTTGACTTCTGCCCTGAGTGCGTCATATGGCATCGGAGAATTGAATACCCAACCGGATTCTTCCCTATGCGTTTCCTTGAGCCATATTCCATATATGACTCCTTCCTTCCTGCTTCTCGCTGCAAGATTATTAAGCAACTGGATATGAGAAGGGCGTGTAAATGCAATGGTTATAGCATCCATTGCATGATGGCGGTGATCGTTTCTCTTGGTCCAGTCATCAATTCTCTTGACCTGTGTGCCGTCCAGCCTCTCTTCGTAATGTGTAAGTCCTACCTTTTCATACTTGTCCATATTCAGTTCCTGCATCACATTCACAAGTCCCCAGTCCTCCCTGAGACGCTTTGTAACGGACCCTGTAGTCGTCATCACGTAACGCGCATAAGACGAAAGGATCTCACGGGCTTTCCTTGCGATATACTGAGAATCCTTAAGATCCCTGTTTATGAAGTCTGACGGAATTTCAGACTCTTTCATCAGCAAGTGATTTCTTTTTCCACGGCTTATCTTCCCCTGGCTGTACAGATCCTCAACCTTGCTTACATATCTTTCCAATCCTTCGTGGCCATACTTTTTTTCGACAAAATCCATAGCGGTCATATTGCCCTTTTCGAGATTGACCGACCGGAACTCGAGTGTCTTGTTTGCCAGAGAATCATCGAAAAGACTTGCTTGAGGAATAATGTGCTCAATATCTATTTCTTTGGAAAACAGCTTTTCTTCGGATATGTATTGATCAGAATACAAGGTTTTGTATCCGTTTGCCGAAAGTTCCTGATACAATTTATACCTGATAAGGTCATTCCTGCTGACACTCTTCAGGCCGAACTCATTTCTGAGCACTTCTTCATTCTTCTTGTTCTCTGTCTTGCTGCTGTATATGGCATCCGAAGTCTTTTTCCTCTGGTCCTTTGACTGCTTGAGTTCCCTCGCCAATTCAACATGTATCTCATCCGGACGGCCATATTCATTACCTATCGCATTGACCACGTTTACCATCTGATTAAGAATTTTCTCGACAACAGGATTGCGCAACGAATTCTTCGGCAGCAGAGACAGCCTGTCAACCAGTTCTCGTGATTCGATTTCTTCTTTTGTCAAAGATTCTTTCGAATGCCTGTATCCTGCCATACCGCATGCATCGCTGTATACATACCCCTGCTTCAGGTAAGGCAATATTTTCCTCATAGCCTTATGGCTCAGTGAAGCATATTCATTCTGAAATGACAGTCCTGCCAAAATGGACGCATATTCTTTCGGCATGCTGCAAAGTTCCGAGATCTTTTCGATGAGCGATACATTCCCGGTATTCGATTTGTCACCTTCATAGGAATACAGCAGATGCCACAGCCTGAATGACGGTTGACGTTCATATTCCTCCTTTGGCAGATCAGCATTGAAATATAGAACACCTTTATTGAATCCAAGAGCCTCAAATATGTCTGCAAGGGCAGCGACAGTCGATGCGGATTTCTTGGCGAGGGCAACGTTGTCGTGCCCTGAGAGAGAGACTATTTCAAGATACTTGTCATACAATGCCGACATTGTCCGATTACCTTCCAATTCACGGAAATTCAACACCGCACCTGAATTCTTCCCATACAGGGTTTCAACAGCCTCACTGCCCTGCATCATCGCCTTGATGTTCAATTCAGCCGCCAATGTACGCTTTTCATCAGAAGACAATTTTCTGCTCTCACCATCACGGAAAGTGACAACAATGTTATTAAGATCTTGCCACAGTTTATATTCCTGGAAGAGCAAGGAGGATTTCGGAGCGACCCTGCATCCTACAGTAATCTCCTTTTCCTTTCCGTCAATCAACTTCCTCACTGTATGACTCTCAAACTCACAAAAACTTATCAGTCCTTTCTGGGACTTGAGCCGGCGCTGATAGAATATGATTATATCCCGAAACTCATGTTTGAGTTCTGCGGTCAATTCCGGATGGTACAAGGCCTGTTTCTCCCATATCCTCTCAAATTCATCCATATAGTCCTGACGGTAGAACACCTTGTTCCTTACCCTGAACTGAGGATTCTTCTCAATTTCAGCCATGAGATACTGGCCTACTGTCATATTATTGAAGAACAACAGTTTGCTTCTGTCGCTGATATCTCCGAGATAACCGCTTGATGCGCTTATCGCGCCTGAAAGATCAGAAACGACATATGCAAGGACTTCTTTGTCCAGACATTTTGACAAAGCCTCAGCACGCCACTTCAAAGCCTGAAGCTTTTTGTCCTTCCCTTTGTTGTCCGCTGTAAGAATCCCATATCTTTCCTGGAAAATTCTGGCCACCTGATTCTTGCCCTTGTTATTTACCATGGACCTGAGCTCATCAGTAAGAATCTCAGGATAATATACCGATTGGGCATTCCATATTCTGTCAAACTCCCCAACAAGATCGGAACGATAAAAATCAGGAATGTTCCGAAGAATTGCAGTGTTATTGTTGTTCACCTCTTCCAGCACATACTGCGCCGGTGTAATGCCTTTGTCATACATCTTCCGGGCTATTTCCATCCCGTCTATCAACCTGCCGCTTTCTTCTTTCGATGACCCTGTTTTTCTGGAACTCTTGTAGCCCCTTTTCCTGTTGATCATCAGAAATACTCTTGCCAATTCATCCAGGCCTATCCTGTCAGTCACGGCCTTCGCCCTTAGCCGATACGTCTCAAATGTGGATTGCGGACCAGACTCATGCAAAAGCACTTCGTCATCAATCCAGCCCTGTTCTTTCATCAACGAGACAAGATTGTCACGACGAAGCTTGAAACGCTGCAAATTCCGTCTTGCAGAACGTTTCATACGTCTGTCAGCATTTGTGGTGATGTCCTTCCCTGCAGTAAATCCGTCCTTCTCGTCAGTAGTCAAAGGATTTACTCTAACTCCGGCTCTTATTATTGATGATTTTTCAGAAGAATTCTCCGCCTGGTTCACAAGGGCCCAACCTATACTTGTGGTTCCCAAATCAAGGCCCAAAACTTTTTTCATAACTTGATATTTTACACGTTAGATTTGCACTTAAATCCAAAGTTATGAAAAAAATTTCCTTATTAAAGAATATTTATTAAATTTGCAGAACAAAGATTGAGCAATTCACAATAAGGATTATTCCGTTGTGGAAACATTTAAGGCGGGTGTCTTGACACTCGCCTTCTTTTTTGCTTCGCTACACGCCTGAAAGGAGCGGAAAACCTGCAGATTATTTCAGAACCTTGCCGTCGCTGAACGCATTACCGATTCGAGCGCCTATCGCAAGATAAGCGTTGTTCACTGCATCAAAGCAGATGAATCCTGCCTTTGACGGATCGATCTTTCCGTCACTTCCAAGCACAGACTCATCGGCAGACACGTTCACTATCCTTGCGGTCATGTAGCACGACTTCGGGTCATACGACAGAAACTCGCACTCCAGGGCTACAGGAAGTTCTGCAATGAGCGGTGCATTGACGAATTCAGACTTCACGGCATGAAAACCGGCCTTTGCAAACTTGTCCGGCTCCCTGTTTCCTGACACGATGCCGACATAGTCGCACGGAGTCAAGTACTCCGCCGTCGCGAAACTTACGGTAAATGCCTTCGTCGCAAGAATGTTCTGCGTGGTCTTGTGCCCTTCAGACAAACATATGCCTACAGTGTTGTCGGTGTATATGCCGCCCCAGGCTGCATTCATGACATTCGGCTTGCCTTCACTGTCGTATGCAGCCACGATCAGCACAGGCAGAGGATACATCCAGCTTTTACTTCCGAAATTCTTTCTCATATCATCAAATTGTCATTTTTCCGGCAGACAGCATGATTCTGGTGCCGCCATACCGTTTAATATCTAATTCCAGCCGCCTCCGAGAGCCTTGTACAGGTAGACAAGTGCAAGATACTCGTCGCGCACGGCCGAGAGGTGCGAAATCTGGGCCTCAAAATAACGGCGCTGCGCATCAAGCACATCCAGATAGCTGATTGCCCCGTTGATGTACTGAAGGTTCGCGAGCCTGTAATATTTCGCCGAAGCATTCAGCAGATCCGTCTGATAGTTCGTGTTCTCTATGGCCGAATTGTATGTCACCCTTGCGTCATAGACATCCTTGAACGCCGACATTACAGTCTTCTCGTATTCCGCACGGCTCCTCTCGTAGGCTTCGATGGAAGCCTTGAAATTCGCCCTGTTCCTGCCGAAATTGAATATTGGAGAGGCAAGGCTGCCCAACGCGTAATAGAAAGGTGACTGGAACAGACCGGCAAATGAATTGTCTTCGAGACCTCCGGTAAGATTTATGGTAAACACCGGAAACCTTTCTGCGCTTGCAACACCGACCGCGGCCTCCGCAGCCTTCAGGTTCATCTCAGCCTCACGGACATCCGGACGTCTCTCCAACAGCTGTGAAGGTACACCTACAGGAATCTCGTCACGATATCCCAGCTGCAGCAGTGAAGACTTCCGCCTCTCCATAGTCCGGGGGTAAGATCCGGTAAGGAAGGCCAGTTCGCTCTCCTTCACGGCAATCTGCCTCTCAAGGTCAGGGACCAGTGAAGATGCAGTCGCAAGTTCCACAATCGCCTGCTGATAGGGTATTTCGTTGGTAAGTCCGCTCTGGAAGCGAAGTTCAGCCTTTGACACTCCTTCCTCCCTTGTCTTGACGGTAGCCTTCACCACGGCCAGTTCCTCATCAAGCGATACAAGCTCAAAATAACAGCGTGCGACCTCCGAAACGAGTGTCATCTGTACGCCTCTCCTGGCTTCCACACTTGCCAGATATTCGGCCAAAGCTTCCTTGCTTCCCCATCGCAGCCTTCCCCACAGGTCAACTTCCCATTTCATGTCCGCCTTGAGGCCGATTTCGGGATCATCCCCAGGCGAAGTCCCGTCGTAGTTGTTGAACTCATTGTCAGCACTTGCCTTCGCGGATATCGACGGAAAGATGCGCGAATTCTCCACACGGTACCGATACTGGAGTTCCTGCACACGGCGGGCGGCAATCTCCATGTCCTTGTTGTATTCAAGGGCATTGCGCACAAGCCTCGTCAGCACTGTGTCACCATAGACATCGGCCCATGCAAGATCCGCTATAGTGAGTGAATCGGCATACTGATCCTGAACATAGGATTCGGGCAGCCCGAGATCCGGCTTTGAGACATATTTTGACGGAGAGCAAGAATTTGCCCCCAATGTCAAACCTGCAAACATCAGTACAAGCATCGTTGCCTTGCCGCTCTTCTTCTTGAGGGCGGCAATAAGCTTTTTGCCGTTCATTTTGCCGTGCATGATTTCCTTGAATCTGTATACCCATACAAAGAAGAACGGGACGAACAATATTCCTATCGTCACGGCGACAATCATTCCCACAAAGACTCCTGTGCCTATGTTCTGACGGCTTGCGGCACCGGGACCGGATGCCATCACAAGAGGGAGCATGCCGAGGATGAACGCCAGGGAGGTCATCATGATGGGCCTGAACCTCAACTTCGCCGCATCGGCCGCTGCCTGCACGGGATCTTCGCCATGCTCGACATTCTCCTTCGCAAACTCGACAATCAGTATGGCGTTCTTTGCCACCAGACCTACAAGCATAACGAGACCTATCTGGAAATAGATGTTGCTGTCATATCCGAAAATCAGGACGCCGAAATACGCTCCTGCAATCGCTATCGGCAGAGAGAGCAACACTGCCACAGGCACGCTCCAGCTCTCATACAGAGCCGCAAGGAACAGGAAGACAAAAAGGATACAGAGAGCAAGCACGATACCTGTCTTGCCTCCTTCCTTCTTCTCCTGATATGACAAGCCGCTCCACTCCACATCAACGTTTGACGGCAGATGTTCCGCCACGATACGTTCAAGCGCAGCCATCGCCTGCCCTGAGCTGTAGCCTTGTGCAGTTTCGGCATTGATGTTTGCAGAATAGAACATGTTGAATCTCTTGACGGTTCCTGGTCCTGTAGTATAGGAAGTCGTTCCAAGGGCGGTTACAGGCACCATCGAACCGTTCGAGCTCTTGACGAAAAAGAGATTCAGGTTGTCCTTGTGCGCCCTGTAAGGGCCTTCAGCCTGGAGGTAAACCCTGTAGATTCGGTTGTACATGTTGAAGTCATTGATGTAAACCGATCCGGTGAATGCCTTCAGGGTCGAGAAAATGTCGGCTATCGGCACTCCGAGGAGCTGGGCCTTGTCCCTGTCCACATCAAAATACAGCTGCGGAATATCCTTCTGCATCGCGCTTGACACTCCGGACAACTCCTTGCACTGTGAAGCATAGTATACCAGAGTGTCTGCAGCAGCCTGCAGTTGCTCGTAGGTGCAGTCCCCCCTGGCCTCAAGAGCCATTTCTATGCCACCTGAAGAACCAAGACCCGGAATGACGGCAGGTGTGCTGGTGTAGACCTTGCTCTCAGGATACATTGACAGTGAATCGCGGACAAGCTGCATCGTCTTGTCGATATTCCTCTCCTTGCGTTCATCCCAGGGCTTCAGCATTACCGTAAACTGCGCATTGGACTGGCTGGTCCCGATTCGCGGAGAAGATCCGACGACGCTGAGCACATTTGCGATGTCCGGCTGGCGCATGAAAAACTCCATCGCCCTGTCGGCAACTGCCCTTGTCCGTTCGAGCGTCGACCCGACAGGGAGTTCAAGCTCTACCGTGAAGTATCCCTGGTCCTCCTTGGGGAGGAAACTCTGAGGAATTATACGGGACATCACAAAGATGCCTATGCAAACGATTCCGAATGCGGCAAACATCCTTCTGGAATGTTTCAGGCTGATCCGGACAGCCTTCGAATAGAAGCTGTTCCCCTTGTCGTACCATGTCGTTATCTTGCGGAAGAGGAAATTCTTCTTCTTCCCACTGTCAGGACGCAGGAACGTGGCACACATCACAGGGCTCAGAGTCAGGGCCACGACCGTGGAAATTACCACGGAAACGGCAATCGTGACACTGAACTGACGGAACAGCTGGCCGGTTATGCCGGAAAGGAAGCTTACAGGCACAAACACGGCGCAGAGCACGAGTGACATCGCGACCAGCGCGCTTCCTATACCGCTCATTGCCTTTTTAGTAGCCTCCTTTGGCGGCAGATGCTCCTGCTCCATGATTCTGTCGACATTCTCCACCACCACAATGGCATCGTCCACGACTATACCGATCGCAAGCACAAGTCCGAGAAGCGTCATGGTGTTGAGCGAAAATCCGAAAAGCAGCATTATGCCGAAGGTGCCCACAAGGGATATCGGCACCGCAATCGCCGGCACCAGCGTTGCCCTCCAGCTCTGCAGCGAGAGGAACACCACGAGAATCACAAGGATCAACGCCTCAAAAAGCGTCTTGTAAACTTCGTGGATGGACTCGGAAATGTATTCCGTCATGTCGAAGGGAATGTCATATGTGATTCCATCAGGGAAACTCTCGCTGATTTCCGCCATCGCGGCCTTCACGTTCTTGGCCACTTCCATTGCGTTGGCTCCGGGAAGCATCAAGACATTGATGACGGCAGCATTTTCGCCGTCGATTCCGCTCTCGGTATTGTAAGACTGAGCTTCGAGCGAAACCCTTGCCACATCTCTCATCCTCAGGATGGTGCCGTCATCGCTCGCACGGACGATGATGTTCTCGAACTCCGTCTCATTCGAAAGTCTTCCGGTCGCGGTTATGGGAGTGGTCACATCCACATTCTCAATAGGCTGCTGCCCCAGGACACCAGCGGCAGATTCGCGGTTCTGGTCCTTTATTGCATTCTGCAGATCGCCTACGGTAAGCCCCATGCTCGCAAGCTTGTCCGGCTGGACCCATATCTGCATTGCATAGTAACGGCTGCCGACACTCTGGACACGGCCGACTCCCGGGACACGCCTTATCATGTCCACCACATTGAGAGTCGCATAATTGCTCAGGTAAACCTCGTCAAACTTGGGATCGGTGGCCTGAAGCGTAATGGTCAGCAACTTGTTCGGGGCCTGTTTCTCTATCGAGATTCCATTCTGGACCACTTCCGAGGGCAACCTCGACTCGGCCTCCTTGACCCTGTTCTGGATTTCGACGGCTGCCAGATCAGGATCAGTGGAACTGTCGAATGTCACAGTCGCGGTGAACGATCCCGTGTTGGTGTTGGAAGACTCCATATAGAGCATTCCAGGGGTTCCGTTGAGTTCCTGCTCAATAGGGGTAGCGACAGCCTGCGAAACAGCAAGTGCGCTGGCGCCCGGGTAAGATGCGGAAATGGTGACCTGCGGAGGCACAATCTCCGGGTACTGGTCAATCGGCAGCATCGTCAGGCCGATGAGCCCGACAATGACAATAAGGACAGATATTACCGTCGAAAAGACCGGCCTGTCTATGAAAAAATCGGATTTCATACCTTGCGAGCCTTCATTCCGTGAATCAACTTGTGATACCCCTCAACCACTATTTCCTCTCCGGCAAGCAATCCTCTCTCTACTATCGTATTGTTGCCGTTCTCCGGCCCTATCTCTATGAAACGCTTTTCAACCGTCCCGTTAGGCCTGAGCACGAATATGTAGGAGCCAGTCTTCTCCGTCGATATTGCCTTTGTCGGCACAACAACGGTATTCTCCCTGACATCCAGAAGGACCGTGACATTCGTGAACTGGCCGGGCAGCAATTCATGGTCGGGATTCGGCATTTTGGCCCTCACCGAGAAAGTTCCCGACTTGGAATCCACCTGAGGATCGGCAAAATCCACCAATCCGCTGTACGGATATACGGACTTGTCAGCCAAGGTGATCTTGACATAGGGAGCCCACTTTCTTGAAGTGTCAGTCTGTCCGAAATTCACATTCCTCGCCTTGCTTTTCTGATAATCAAGGTCTGTCATCTTGAACTCCACGAAAACGGTGTCGCTCTTGACTATGGTGGCAAGCAGGGACTGTCCGCCCGGACCGACAAGGGTACCGATGTCCACATAGCGTTCGCTTATGTAACCGCTTATCGGTGAACGAACCACAGTATAACCCAAAGCGAGTTCACTCTGAGCCAGGTCAGCCTCGCTCATCTGGACTTCCGCCTTTGCTGTCTCGTAATTGGCAACGGCATTGTCAAGGTCCAGCTGACTGGCAGCCTGCTGCTCATACAGAGGTTCGATACGCCTCAAAGCCCGTTCTGCCTGCTGGGCAAGGGCCCTGTTCTTCTCGAGCTGTGCCTTGTCCTTGTCCACTGTGGCCTGATATTGCCTGGGATCAATTATAAAAAGCCTCTGGTTCTTCTCCACATAGGATCCTTCCTCGAAAAGCATGCTTTCGAGATAGCCCTCCACCCTTGCACGCACTTCGACGAACTGCTGCGCACGGATGGTTCCCGGATATTCCCCATATACCTCCACATCCTGAGTCTGGACCGTCTGAGTCTTGACAACCGGAATATTCTCCGGCTCCGGCTTCCGGCCTGACAGAACAATGATCAATATGACGGCAACCGCCACGGCAACTGCCGCAACGATCAATGTCCATACCTTCCGGCCGAAGTGAAACAGTCCCTTGCCGTCACCGCCGGATTTCCAGAATTGTCTTGAATTTCCTTTCATATGAGTCAGGAGTTATGTTTGTCATCGCTGAACAGGCCAAGAGGCTTGAATCCGAAGTCCCTGTACGCCTTGTCCGTATCATAATAATTTTTGATCATCAAAATCTTCATGTTCACCATCGTGAATTCCACGCGCAAACCGCATGACGACAGAAGGTTTCCCAAAACGCCAGCCAATTTCAGCAAAAAATCCGGAAGACGCACAAAAGATCTCTTCAGTCCGAAATGGTCTGCAATCGCACGGAACAACTCCTCATAGGTGTAATTCTCACCGCAAATGAGGTATTTTTCACCGCTTTTCCCATTTTCCATGGCCATCACCATGCCCCTGGCGGCTTCAGCCACGTCGATTACGTTCTTACCACCGGAGGGACAAACCAGAAGCCTGGAGTTCTTCACCATGCTGAACACTCTGTTTGACCCCTTCTCGCTGCCGTATTTCCCGATCATGAACGTCGGATTGACCACGACCACATCCAGCTTTCCCCTCATGAGCACAAGGCTTTCCTCCGCCTCTTTCTTGCTGCGCGCATAAAAAGATTCCGAAAAAGGGTACCGCATCGGACTGGACTCATCCTTTCCGTAACCGATAGTATTCGCTGTGCTCACGTACAGAAACCTCTTTACACCGCACTCGGCCGCAAGTTCGGCCAACATCCGCGATGCCTCGGCATTCACACGGCGATATACCTCATAATCATTGCATGACTGTGAAGTCATTGCTGCAACATGAATCAGCCGGCTGCATCTTGCAACCAAAGGTCTCATGGCAGACATATCCTTGAAATCGGCTTCAGCAATCTCAAGACCCTCTCCGCTCCGGCCGGAATATTTTCTCCCGTGCCTTAGCGTGGCTATCACCGAATAACCTTCATCAAGCAGTCTCTCGATTATATTGGTGGCCAGCATCCCGTTGGCTCCAGTCACCAGCACAGTCTTTTCCTTCTCCATATTTCACTACCCTATCTCTTTGGTGAGCACTGAACGGCTCATCATTTTGGACTTAAGCTGTTCAGGTACAAATTTCAGCAAATAATATGACAATCTGTTCATCATCCCCGGCACGATTATCCTCTTGCCGCAGAACATCCCGTCTATGCAGGACTTGGCGGCCTTGTCAGGTGATACCGAGAGAATGCGCCCCAACGCACCCTGCCGCTCAATCCTCGCAATGATCTCTGCCCTGGTGGGCATCGGACCAAGCAACGCCAGGCACACCGAGATGCCCATCGGCCTGAATTCCTCCCGCATTCCGAGCGAAAAGTGTTTGATGTACGCCTTCGAAGCCGGATACACTGTCTTGTAGCCGGTAGGTATCATTGCTGCAAGAGACGATATGTTCAGTATATGCGAAGGCGCGTTCCTGACAAGATTGGGAAGCAGGCCGTGTGTAAGGACAGTCGTGGCCAGCACATTGAGCCGCATTATCGTGTCGATATATGTGAGCGGAACCTGACCGAATTTCTTGCTGCCACCGGTTCCTGCAACGTTCCCATGCTGGTTCTCTGGGGCTTCGGCG
>CABUIX010000004.1 GCA_902491795.1 uncultured Bacteroidales bacterium
TCTGCAGCTCTTCCGATTTCGCGCTTGCCGCCTCGTAGCCGCGGCGTATCATGGTGTCAACTGCCTCCCTGCTGAAACTCATCATGTTGTATTCGCTGATCCGCGGCTTTATCAGGACGTCCGGAAGGCGGATGTTTTTCTGGAAGGAGTCGTTGCCCAGCATGCCGGTAAACTGCCAGATGATGTCGACGATGTTGTTCACGTCGCAATATTCAGGCTTGCTGTCCGAGAGGTCTATTCCAATGACGTAGTCCACGCCTGCCGCCCTGGCTATGTCCGACGGAAAATTGTTTCTGGTCCCGCCGTCCACGAGAACCATCCCGTCGGTGCGGACCGGTTCAAACAGACCCGGAATCGACATCGTCGAGCGCATGGCGGTGTTGATGTTGCCGCCTGTCCAGTTCTTGGCCTTGCCGGAAATCAGGTCAGTTGCCACGCAGACGAAAGGAATCGGGAGGCTGGCGAATGATATGCTGTCCTGCTGGCCGACCGTGAGGCTGGACAGCAGGTTGTTGACATTGAATCCGTAGGCGTATCCTGAAGGAAGCGATTCCAGGAAGGTCTGCCGGCGGTATCCCGGACCTTCGGTTATGCGGTTGTCGAAGACTTCCCTGGCCGTGTCGAACGGGATGGACACGACATAGCGTGAGTTGTACATCTTGGTGGAGTAGGGGATGTACACCGGGTCCACATAGTCGGAAAGCATCACGCTCCAGTTCTGGTTCCTGAACAGATATTCCAGGGTGCTGCTGTCGTAGCCCACGGCATACATTCCTCCGAGCATTCCTCCGATGCTAGTCCCGCAGACGAAGTCGACAGGGATGCCGGTCTGCTCGAGATATTTGAGCGCACCTACCTGGGCGGCTCCTTTTGCCCCGCCTCCCGAGAGCACCAGCCCGACTGTCGGACGGTGTTCGCTGCGGCGTATTTCATCCATCCTCGCACGCGTCTGCAGGAAAAACAGCGAGTCTGACAGCGGATCCACACTGTCGGCAGACAATCCGTTGGGATAGGTCTGGGCGGAAGCGGCTATGGAGCAGAGCAGGATTACTCCCGATGCGAATGCTGTCCTGCAAGCATTCCGCAGGCAGCCATTATGTCCTGTCCCCTTGATGTCCTGATTGTGCATACTATTCCGTTGCTGTTGAGTCTGTCCCTGAAGGCCTCCATCACCCCGTCCGCACTGCAGTCATAGGGGAAATCCGGAATTTTGTGGAAGCGTATGAGGTTGACGCGGCATTCCAGCCCCCTGAGGAGTCTCGTGAGGGCGTCGGCGTGGCGCTTGTCGTCGTTGAAGCCGGCGAACATGGTATATTCGAAACTTACCCTGCGCTGTCCGCTGAAATCGTATCCGCGTATGAGTTCAATCACATCCTGAATAGGGTAGGCCTTCTGCACGGGCATCAGGCCGAGACGTTCGTCCGGGAATGCATCGTGGAGGCTGACTGCAAGGTGGCAGTGCTGTCCGTCAAGAAATTTGCGAAGGACGGGGATAACACCTATGGTGCTCAGGGTGATGCGCTTGGGACTCCACCCGAACCCCCAGTCGGCCGTGAGCACGTCAATTGCACGGCTTACCGCCGCATAGTTGTCGAGAGGTTCGCCCATGCCCATGAAGACAGCGTTCGTGAGTCCGCTGCTCTCTTCTATGCTGATGAACTGGTTGAGGATGTCGGCGGCATCGAGATTGCCGTGGAAACCCTGTCGTCCCGTCATGCAGAAGCGGCATCCCATACGGCATCCGGCCTGTGAGCTCACGCAGAGGGTTTTCCTGTCGCCGTCGGGAATCATCACGGCCTCTACCGAAGATTCCTCCGGACCGGATGGCCTTGGGCAGACGACCGGAAACAGATATTTGCGGGTACCGTCGGAAGAGGTCACGGATGCGGAAGGCCCGGTGATGCCGAGGTCGAAAGTGCCGGAAAGAACTTCTCTCGCGGCTTTGGAGACGTTTGCCATCCTGTCCCAGCTGCGGACGCGCTTTGCATATAGCCAGTCGGCAATCTGTCTGCCGACAAAGGGCTTGAGTCCGCAGGATACGGCTGCAGCCTCAAGTTCTCCGAGAGTTTTTCCGAGCAGTTTCTCTTTCATGATTCAAAAATACCTTTTAAAATTAATTTTCCCAAAAAGCCATCGGGCATCCGGCTACCAAGGAAAAAAAACATTATCTTTGTCCTGCTTCGGCCCAGAGCCGGCAAACTTAACTATAAAAACTTATAACATCTTCTAAAACAAACGATTATGGCTAAAGACACAGAAGTCCAGGGACAGGACATCAATGCAGCGAAGCTCAAGGCTCTTCAGGCTACGCTTGACAAAATAGAAAAAGACTACGGCAAGGGGACGATAATGAAGCTCGGTGACCAGCCCGAGGGCGACGTCCAGGTGATCCCCAGCGGATCGCTTGCTCTCGACCATGCCCTTGGCATAGGCGGATATCCCAGGGGAAGGATTGTGGAGATTTACGGGCCGGAGTCCAGCGGAAAGACAACCCTGGCGATTCATGCGATCGCCGAAGCTCAGAAGGCCGGTGGAATCGCGGCGATGATCGATGCCGAACACGCGTTTGACCGCTCCTACGCCAAGGCGCTTGGGGTGAATCTGGAGACGCTGCTTATTTCGCAGCCTGACAACGGGGAACAGGCACTTGAGATTGCCGACAACCTCATAAGGAGCGGGGCAATCGACATCATAGTCATCGATTCCGTCGCGGCACTGACCCCCAAGGCTGAAATAGAGGGCGAGATGGGCGACAACAAGGTCGGCCTTCAGGCGCGCCTGATGAGCCAGGCGCTGCGAAAGCTCACGGCGAACATTGCGAAGACAAACACCTGCTGCATATTCATCAACCAGCTCAGGGAGAAGATAGGCGTGATGTTCGGGAATCCCGAGACCACGACCGGAGGAAATGCGCTGAAGTTCTATGCTTCGGTGCGCATTGACGTGCGCCGCACCACCCAGATCAAGGACGGAGACGAGGCTTTAGGCAACCGTACCAAGGTGAAGGTCGTGAAGAACAAGATGGCACCTCCGTTCAAGAAGGCCGAATTCGACATCGTCTACGGAGAGGGAATATCCCATATCGCCGAGATAGTGGACCTCGCCGTCGGCTTCGACATCATACACAAGAGCGGAAGCTGGTTCAGCTACAACGACGAGAAACTCGCGCAGGGACTGGCATCCGTGAAGCAGCTGCTCAAGGACAACCCGGAGCTCTGCGATGAGATAGAGGCAAAGGTCAGGGAGGCTCTCAAAAACGTCAAGGACTGATGGGAAAGATAATTCTTACCGGAGACAGGCCGACCGGCCGTCTCCATATAGGACACTACGTGGGCTCGCTGCGCCGCAGGGTGGAGCTCCAGAACAACGGCGAGTACGACAAGATATACATCATGATTGCCGACGCCCAGGCTCTTACCGACAATGCCGACAATCCCGAGAAGGTGCGCCAGAACATCATTGAGGTGGCACTGGACTATATGTCCGCCGGTCTGGATCCCTCGAAGTCGACTCTGTTCATCCAGTCGCAGATCAGCGAGTTGACTGAGCTGACATTCTACTATATGGACCTGGTGACCGTGCAGAGGCTCCAGCGCAACCCTACGGTGAAGCAGGAAATACTGCTCAGGGGCTTTGCCGAGAACAACGATGCCGGGGAGAACAGGCCGGGAATACCAGTCGGATTTTTCTGCTATCCCATAAGTCAGGCGGCTGACATCACTGCCTTCAAGGCTACCACCGTGCCGGTGGGGGAGGATCAGGAGCCCATGATTGAGCAGACGCGCGAGATAGTGCGCAAGTTCAATTCCGTCTATGCCCCTGTTCTTGTGGAGCCGGATATCCTGCTGCCGGACAACAATGCCTGCAGGCGTCTGCCCGGTACCGACGGCAAGGCGAAGATGAGCAAGTCGCTCGGCAACTGCATCTACCTTGCCGACAGCGAGGAAGATGTCAGGAAGAAGGTAATGGGAATGTACACCGACCCTCTTCATGTGCAGGTTTCCGATCCCGGGCATGTCGAGGGAAATACCGTGTTCACCTATCTCGACGCATTCTGCTGTCCGGAATATTTTGCAGAGTTCTGGCCTGACTACGCGTCACTCGACGAGCTCAAGGAGCATTACCGCAGGGGCGGTCTTGGTGATGTCAAGATCAAGAAATTCCTGAACAGAGTACTGCAGGAGGAACTTTCCCCGATAAGGGCAAGGCGCAAGGAACTCGAAAAGGACATACCTTATGTCTATGAGGTCCTTCGCAAGGGTTCAGACGTGGCCCGTGAAGCCGCCGCACAGACTCTTTCGGATGTCAAGAGGGCCATGCGGATCAACTATTTCGATGCTGACGTGCTTGCGCAGCTTGCAGGAGAGCAGGCCGCAAGGTACAGCGGGAAGCAGTAGCAGGAAAAGGCCTTATTCCACGAACTCCAGCTCATCCAGCAGGGAGCCTGCACCGCAGACCTTGTCCACGACGAACAGCAGCCAGCGAATGTCAAGGCAGATGTTGCGGCAGAAAGCCGGGTCAAAGGCTATGTCGCTCATCGTGCCTTCCCATACCCGGTCAAAATTCAGTCCTGCCAGGTTGCCTTCGGCATTGATCACCGGACTTCCGGAGTTGCCGCCGCTCGTATGGTTGGTGGCTATGAAGCATACAGGCATGTCGTCATAGAGCCCCGTGGCATACAGGTCACGCAGCCGTTGCGGCACGTTGTAGTCGAAGATTTCGGGATTGTCCTTCTCCATTATCCCCTTGAAGGTGGATACCGGTTTGTAGTAGATTCCGTCTGAAGGTGAATAGCCGGCGATGTTGCCGTAGGCTACCCTGAGTGTCAGGTTGGCATCAGGATAGAAGGCCTTGTCGGGCTCAAACTCCATCTGGCCGCGCATATAATCCCTGTAGAGACCGGTGATCTCGCCATACAGCCTCTGGTATTCGGGCAGAAGCACGTTGTTGTGGTAGTCGGTGAATTCCTTGCGGAACATGTAGGCCGGATCGTTCTCTATGTCGGATATGTCTCCTGACGCGAGTCTTCCTCCGAAGATTACGTCGGCCCAGGCTTCGACGCTGCCGTACTGCGCAAGCTGGCTGTCGAAATATTCAGGCCTGAACTGCCTGGGGACATTGTCGGCGTAGGCCTGCATCACGGCAATGAAACATTCCTTGTCGACAGGGAGCCACCAGTCCTTGTAGAAGTTGTCCGCCATCTGCTGCCTGTCTTCCTCGGGGGCGTTGGCCAGACGAGTGGCCAGCTGCGGCAGTTCTATGGTGACAGCCGTCTCCGCAAGATATTCCCTGGCGAAGTTCCATGGCTCAAGCAGCGCATACAGGGAATCCAGTTTGTCGAGAAGGCCGTCATAGGCTGTCCCCTCTGCCCAGTCCCTGAACCTTGCCTCATAGGCTTCCTTGGCGGCAACTGTGTGGTTCCTGTCGAGGCCTCCCGATTCTCCCTGCCATTTCTTCCAGGCATTCGACACGTTGGCGTACTTGGATGAATATCTGATGCGCAGGTCCTGGCTGCTGTCCATGTATTTCTTCATTATACCGAGCCTCATGGTCCGCAGGGCAATCTTGGCGGGGTCGGAGATTTCTCCGATGTACCGGACCTCGTCGGATGTGACGTATTCCCTGGTGCTGCCCGGGAAGCCGTAGATGAACGTGAAATCGCCTTCCTCAACACCTCCTGTGGCTATACGGAAGTATTTCCTGGGCCTGTACGGGACATTGTCGGGGCTGTATGCCGCGGGTTCGTTGTCTTTCCCGGCGTAGATCCGGAAGATCGAGAAGTCTCCGGTGTGCCTGGGCCACATCCAGTTGTCGGTGTCGCCTCCGAATTTTCCTATGGATGAAGGCGGCGCTCCCACAAGGCGGACATCCGTGAATTCCTTGTAGACGAAGAGAAAATACTGGTTGCCGTAGTAGAATTCCTCCACCGAGGCAGTGAGTCCCTTTCCGTCAGCCGTTGCGGCGTTCGTCAGGCTGTCGATGGCTGCCTGTCTGTCCGGTGCTCCGGCAATCTCGGCCGTAACGTCCTGCATGTACTCGAGGAACATCACGCTGAGCCCGGGGTTAGGGAGTTCTTCTTCGCGGCTGAGCGCCCAGAATCCGTCGCGCAGATAGTCGTGTTCGACGGAACTGTGCTTCTGTATCTGGCTGTAGCCGCAGTGGTGGTTGGTGAACAGCAGACCCTCAGGAGAAACCACCTCTCCGGTGCATCCGCCGCCGAACAGCACGACCGCGTCCTTGAGCGAAGCGCTGTTGATGCTGTAGATGTCTTCGGCGTCGAGCCTGAAGCCTTTTTCGTGCATATGTTCGATTCGCTGGGAAATCAGCATGGGAAGCCACATTCCCTCGTCGGCACGCGCCAAAGGGAAGATGACTGCCGCAGCCAGCAGCGTGAGTATGGTTTTCCTTAAATTCATGTTGCTTGCCTGTGTTCTTGGATAAGTGGTTATGCTATCTGCGGCTTGCCGGGTCTCTCTTTCTTGGGAGCGTCGGCAAGTTCACGTTTCTCCATCTTTCCTTCCTGGAGTTCTTTCCATGCCCGGCGGTTCCGCCATATGTCAACGGCCGTGAATATTGCGGCCCTCATGGAGAGCGGGTCGGCTTCATCGTGTCCGGCCATCTCGAAGGCTGTGCCGTGGTCGGGCGACGTGCGTACAACCGGCAGTCCTGCAGTGAAGTTTACGCCGTCCTCGAACGAGAGAGCCTTGAAGGGAGCGAGCCCCTGGTCATGGTACATGGCGAGGGTGGCGTCGAATTTCTCGTAGTGGCTGAGCCCGAAGTAGCCGTCCGGTGAGAATGGTCCATATGCCATGATGCCTTCCTCGTTTGCCTTCTTGATCGCGGGGATGATTATGTCCTGCTCCTCTGTTCCGAGCAGTCCGCCGTCGCCGCTGTGGGGGTTGAGGCTCAATACTGCTATCAGAGGACGGTCAACCATGAAGTCCTGCTTCAGGGAGGCATGGATCAGGCGCAGCTTGCTCAGGATCTTTTCCTCGGTAATCTGCGACGGCACGTCCTTGAGGGGGATGTGGCCGGTCACTACCGCAATCTTGAGCCTGTGGCTCACCATGAACATCGCGACGTCCTTGGCTCCGAATGCATCCTGGATATATTCGGTGTGCCCGGGGAAGCCGAAGCCTTCGTTGACCATGGCCTTCTTGTTGATTGGCCCTGTGACCAGAACGTCAATCTTTTTGTCCTTGAGTTCCGCAACAGCCTTGTCGAGTGCGGCAATTGCTCCCTTGGCTGACTCCGCTGTCGCCTGGCCGGGCTCGGCAAAGCTGTTGTCGGGCAGGCAGTTCACGATGTTGACGCGCCTTGGCTTTGCTTCCGATGCGGAGTTTACCACGTAGGTGTCCATCTGTTCAACTTCGGGAATGGTCTTGCGGTAGAAGCTGAAGAGCTTCGGCGAGCCGTAGACCACCGGAGTGAACTGGTCAAGTATTCTGGGGTCCGAAAGGGCCTTGATGATCACCTCGTAACCGATTCCGTTTGAGTCACCCTGCGTGATTCCCACTATTACTCTGTCGTTCTGCATATCTTTTGTTTTTTGTTTTACTGAAAAATGCCTTCCTGGACATAGCCGCTGTCTTCGGGAAGACCGGCCGCCGAATATGCCGCCACGGCGAGAGAGTCGCAGCGCTCGTTTTCCGGGTGGCCGGCATGCCCCTTGATCCAAGTGAACTTGAGGTCGAAATCCCTGTTGAGCTCGTCGAATCTCGCCCACAGGTCATGGTTCTTCTTGCGCTTCCAGTTCTTTGTGATTGTATTCACCACATAGGTGGAGTCGCTGAACACGTTGACTTCCGCCCCTTTCCACCGGATGGCCTCGAGACCTTTTATCACGGCCATCAGTTCCATTCTGTTGTTGGTCGTCAGCGCGAAACCGCCTGACAGTTCCTTGCGGTGCGAACCGCATATCAGGACGGCCCCGTAGCCGCCAGGACCGGGATTTCCGCTTGAGGCTCCGTCGGTATAAAGATATATTGGCTCTCTGGTTGGCATTGTCACAAAAATAATTAATTTTGTCCGATTAACGGAGTCGCCGTGCGTTTTTGTTGAAAATTCCGGCGGCTCGTTTCAATTCTGCCGAGAATGGAATACAAGAGAAAAATCATGATCACCGGCGGCGCCGGCTTCATCGGATCGCACGTGGTGCGCCTGTTTGTCAGGAAGTATCCCGAGTACCGTATAATCAATGTCGACAAATTGACCTACGCCGGGAACCTCGAGAATCTTAAGGATGTCGAGAACTGCGGTAACTATGTGTTCGAGAAGGCTGACATCTGCGACTTCGAAAGGATGAGCGAACTTGTGAGCGGCTACGGCATCGACGGAATCATCCATCTTGCGGCGGAGAGCCATGTGGACAGGAGCATACGGGATCCGTTTACCTTCGCCCGCACCAACGTGATGGGCACGCTCAGCCTTCTTGAGGCCGCGAGGAGGTGCTGGGAGGCCCTTCCCGAGGGATATGAGGGCAAGAGATTCTACCATATATCAACTGACGAGGTCTACGGGGCACTTGAACTGACCCGTCCCGAAGGCAGGCCGGGAAGCGGCGAATGCGGCGGAGGCCCGTTCGGTGACGACTTCTTCACAGAGGAGACAAAATACCGTCCGCACAGCCCCTACAGCGCCAGCAAGGCAAGTTCCGACCATTTCGTGAGGGCCTACCACGACACCTACGGAATGCCAACGGTCGTCACCAACTGTTCGAACAACTACGGACCATACCAATTCCCCGAAAAGCTCATCCCCCTGTTCATAAACAACATACGCCACCGCCGTCCTCTTCCTGTCTACGGGAAGGGGGAGAATGTGCGCGACTGGCTCTATGTCGAGGATCATGCGAGGGCGATAGACCTGATCTTCCACAAGGGCAAGGTTGCCGAGACGTACAATATCGGCGGATTCAACGAATGGAAGAACATCGACATAGTCAAGCTGCTGATCCGTATCGTTGACAGGCTGCTCGGACGTCCCGAGGGCTCCGACATGGACCTGATCACCTATGTTACCGACAGGAAGGGACACGACATGCGCTATGCCATCGACAGCAGCAAGCTCAAGCGCGAGCTCGGCTGGGAGCCGAGTCTCCAGTTTGAGGAAGGTCTCGAAAAGACGGTCCGCTGGTATCTTGACAACGAAGAGTGGATGGCCAGGGTGACCAGCGGCGAATACGAAAAATACTACGAGCAAATGTACAGGGGGAGATGAACAGGATCTTGCTCATCCTTTCCGCTGTGATCTTCCTTTGTTTTCCGGCCGAAGCACAATACCGCAATGCTGCGGACAGCCTTCAGGCGGAGTGCAAAGGTGAGTTCCGCCCTGTGCAGCTGATTGCTCCCGGAGTGCTCATTGGGTCCGGCGTCGCTGTCCATTGTCTTGCGCATGAAAGCTGGGATTATGCGGTCAGGGACGCGTTCGCGGAACTTCCCGGAAGTGCCCCCCATACTGAAATTGACAACTGGATACAATATTTGCCCTATGCCGCGGATCTCGGGCTTGCTCTGACCGGAGTGCCTGCGCGCAGCAGCTTTGTGGACCGGACCGTCGAATGCGCAATTGCCGTGGTCGCCATGACTGCAGTTACCCAGACCATGAAGGCTACTGTCAACTCGCCCAGACCGATTGGAGATTCCAGGTCTTTCCCTTCCGGACATACCGCCACGGCTTTTACCGGTGCGGAACTCGTAAGGATGGAATACGGCTGGGGCTGGGGAGCCGGAGCTTATGCGGTGGCGACTTCAGTGGCTGTGCTGCGCATGTACAACGGGGCCCATTGGTTCAGTGACGTGGTTGCAGGAGCCGGGATAGGCATATTGTGTGCCCACGTGGGGCGCTGGCTGCTTGAGCCGGCAAAGGGTCTGTTCGGCATTCCCGACACGGAATGGGGTTCCGGAAAAAAGCAGGACAGGCAGCCGGTATCGGCCGGCCTGATTTCGTCGGTTGACCCGTACAGCGGGGCGCTGTGCATGGGAATTGCAATGAAATTCTAACGGAAACAACATGAAAGTTCTGATTACCGGAGCGGCCGGATTCATAGGTTTTTCCCTGTCAAGGAGACTCCTGGACAGAGGAGACACCGTGGTCGGCATTGACAATCTCAACGACTACTATCCTGTTGCCCTCAAGCGTGCGAGGCTTGGAGAAATCAAAAGTCCTTCTTTCAGGTTTAAGGAAATTGACATCTCCGACAGGAAGGCTCTCCCGGAACTTTTTTCCAGGGAACATTTTGACTGTGTGGTGAACCTCGCCGCACAGGCGGGCGTGCGATATTCAATCGAAAACCCCTGGGCCTATGTGGACAGCAATCTGGCGGGCTTCGCAAATGTTCTTGAATGCTGCAGGCATTTTCCTGTGGGACATCTGGTCTATGCGAGTTCCAGCAGCGTGTACGGAGGCAACACCAAGGTCCCGTTCAGCGAGGATGACAGGGTGGACGATCCTGTGAGCCTGTATGCCGCGACCAAGAAATCCGGCGAACTCATGGCTTCGTGCTACTGCCGCCTTTACGGGATCAGGGCCACAGGCCTGCGTTTCTTTACCGTCTATGGACCCTGGGGCCGTCCCGACATGTCGCCCTCCCTGTTCGCCCGTGCCATCATGCATGGTGAACCGATAAGGGTGTTCAACAACGGGGACATGCTTCGTGACTTCACATATATCGACGACATAATCGAGGGTGTGGTCAGGGTCATGGACAGGGCGCCGCAGAGGCATGAAATCTACAACATCGGCTGCGGAAGTCCGGTGAAGCTCATGGACTTCATTGCGGAGATAGAGGGTGCGCTTGGCCGCAAGGCGGAGATGACGATGCTCCCCATGCAGCCGGGGGACGTGTACCGTACATATGCCGACACCTCCAAACTCGAGAGGGATTTCGGCTACAGACCCAGTGTCGCCCTGCATGAGGGCATAGGGAAATTCATTGATTGGTACAGGTCGGACAAGAATCCTCTCCGCTGATATAGCGCAGTGCAGCTCCGAGGATTGACATCCTGTCGGATTCTGACCAGAAAGTTTCGAGAGGGACAGCCAGCGAGACAGTCCTGAAGCCGCTGCCGTTCCGGTATACTCCTGCCGCGAAGTGTGTTCCGGGATATTTGAGCCATATTCCCGAATTTTCTCCCGAAGCCCGCAGGCCGTCGGGGCACTCCACGCTGTAGATGTCCGGATTGATTGTGTTCGAGTATTTCATCGTGCCGACCATTCCGCTGCGGCCTGCATCCGGCGTGGCCAGCGAATATCCGAAAAGTGATTCGGCAAGCCAGGCATCTGTCTCGTCGCAGTCTGAGGCTATGTTGCTTCCGCTTATGAAAATTCCTCTGCCGCTGCCCGCAAAGCGTGCCAGAGCATCGCAGAGCTCATCCGGGAAGACTTCATATCTGTCCTCGACAGCTCCGCGCCCGATTTTTGTCCTGCGCTGTTTCCCGCATATCATGTCAAGGGCAAAAACCCCGTTGTCATATTCCGGCAGGTTGCAGAAGGCTTCCCTCGACATCGAGCAGAAACTGTATCCGAGGTCCATCAGCGCCTTGCCGTGGACAGCAGGAAAATCGAAGGTGTTCCCGGCCACGAAACGGCCGGCATAGTCGGTGTAGGATGCCCCGAATCCCGGGTAGTCGTTGTCGATGAATTCAGCCGATCTGTCGAATTCGTAGTTCTCTCCGATGAAACTTATGTCGCGGATATAGGGCACTCCGCTGTCCTTGCGCGAATCGAAACCGGCGTACTGCGGAGTATCCACCCATGCAGGTGCGGAAACTCTGTCGAAGTTGTTTACTATCAGGACTGTTCCGTGGAGGGACTGGTTCAGCGGAATGCCGGCGGACAGGATTTCCGACGGGAAACTCTTGCCTCCGTCGTTGAATGCCTCCACCTTGAAGCTGTAGATGTGTCCGGGCAGGATCGGCAGTTCGATCCAGGTGGAATCGGTGTCTGTCCCCTTGTCGAATGCCCCGTCGTCAATCCGTGTGCGGACTGTGTATCCGCTGCTTGTTGCGGTAGGCTCCTTGGGGTCTGGGGTGGGTGCCCACTCGAGCCTTACCCTGTCGTCTGCGACAAGCCGTACCGAGAAGGCATGCACGGGCAGAGGCTGAACCATGTAGCTGCTGCCGTAGTATTCGCTGAGCGTCTTGAGTATTCCCTTGTAGACCGCCCTGCTGACCGTAAAGCGGAAGGAGGGATCCAGTCCGTATTTCATGTCGGCCAGATTCTGGTGGCTCATCAGTTCCAGTATCATGCCGGGCACTCCGGTGGTGCGGCTCTCGCTGTAGCTCTTGTCCCAGAGCCCGCGTCGGCTCCACGTTGAGTCGAAATCGGCGCGTATGTCGTCGACCACCTGGCTCTGCACATAGTCGCACAGCAGTCGGCTGATGATTCGGTCGCGGCCGTCAGAAAATTCCCTTTCTCCGTCGCATCGGAGCGTGTAGATGGCCAGTGTGCCTATCGTCGTGTCGGCCTGGGTAAGCCCGGCGTCGGTGTGGAAGGCAAGGGACAGGTCAATCGGGATTTCCTTCTGCTCCTTCATCATAACGGTCCAGCGTCCGCGAGAGGCGAAGTCGTTGGTGTAGTCTGTGTCCCAGTTCCTCGTAATGGTGCTGTCGGCTCCTGTCCACTGCATCCAGTAGTGTGCACCTTCTTCCCAGCTGGCCACTCCGGACGTCCTTCCCCCTCGCTCGAGTCTCCCCATTCCTCCTCCGATCTTGACGGCATCGGCGGTCACGACCTTGCCCTCCGGTCCGCGGTTGTCCAGCGTCACGGAGCATCCGTCGCCTTCGGGGAACTCGAATGTCCCCAGGTATATCCAGGTCCCGCCCCCGCGTTTCTGGTTGACTGTGAATTCGCTGGTTCCTCCAAGGTGCTCGACGGTATAGTGTGCGGAGTCGGTGCTGTTGGGCAGAGTCTTCCATGACACGTAGACGGCATATTCCCCGCGCTCTTCGATTGTCGGGGTCCAGGTTGCCCTGGCGCTTGGCCTGCTGCCGCTGCATGCCGCCTTCCTTGCGGTTCCGGCCTTGAACGGGTTGTCGGAGAAAGTGTACGTGCTCTTGAAGTCTGCAAAGCCTTCTCCCGCATCCTGCCAGCGGCCGCTCTCGGAGTATCTGCCGCTCTGGCGCATGCTTCCGTAGCGTTTCCCCTTGAATGAGGGATCGTTGTCAGTTATTATTTCCCGCCATTGTGTGTCGCGTTCCCTCGGAGTGAGTATGTAGGCTCCGGCGTTCTCAAGCATCGGAATCAGGAAGGGGAGCACGAAAGACGGGGTCAGCATGTCTTCGACACTGCGGTGCAGGCAGGCTCTCTGCCAGAGCCAGCAGTCGGTGGCCTCGTCGTAGTATTTCCCGTGGCTTTGCCAGATTGCGAGGTTGCGGCCGTCAAGTCCAAGTGGATAGTGCCTGTCGTCGTCCCTGATCACGAAAGGTCCGTTTTCCTGCTGCGGATCGGGTATGCTCCGGCTGTAGCCGCTCGGCTGTCCGTCATTGCCCATGACAGGAAGCGAGAGTTGCGGCAGCTCGTAGCGGTTGGTGAAGATTTTCCCGAGCATGTAGCCTTTTGCCGCCTCTCCCCAGAGGCTCTGTACCTTCGAGCGGAACCACTTCACGTCGTCTTCGTGCCAGGGGTAGTATGAAAGTTCGGAGGAGAAATAAAGGTCGAGCGTCGAGTTGCGGGTACGGACGCGTGTCACCCTCAGATTGTTCTGGTCAACCTTCATGCGCTCCAGAAGCAGGGTCCTGAGCGAGTCGCACATCGGCTGGAAGTCCCTTGTCCTCGGTGTCGCGGCAGACGCGCCTGCAGCGGCAGTGAGAAAGAGAGCCGCCAGCAGGACAATTCTCCTGAGCTTCATGAGCGTGCCCTCCTCTTTTTCCTTGGCAGGCAGGCGACTATGAACGTGAGCAGTCCGCTGATGCATATCGACAGGCAGTCGGCACAGAAGTCGGTGATGTCTTCGCTGCGGTAGGGGAGTGATCCCTGTATGATTTCGGTGATGCCTGCGAATATGCAGCTGAATGCGCAGATGTTGATTATCGCGACCAGTACGGGAAGAGGCTTCTTGCGGTCGCTCCCGAAAGCCATGAATCCAATGATCGGCAACGGAAAGAACATGCAGAAGTGCACGACCTTGTCGGCAGGTATGCCGAGAATGGTCTTCTGTATATCGGGAAGGTCCTTGAAGTTCGCAAAGCAAAGGTAGGCGACTACTCCGATGTACAGCACCAGAAAAACTCTGAAGAGAATGCTAAAGAGCCTGCATTTCATACAGCCGTTTGTAGTATCCGTTGAGGGCAATGAGTTCCTCGTGTTTTCCTCTTTCAACAATCCTGCCTCCGTCCATCACGATGATTTCGTCGGCATTGCGCACTGTGCTGAGCCGGTGGGCAATCGATATGGTGGTACGGTTGCACATCAGCTTGTCGAGGGCTTCCTGCACGAGTCTTTCGGATTCGGTGTCAAGTGACGCGGTGGCCTCGTCCAGTATCAGGATGGGCGGGTTCTTGAGTATGGCCCTGGCGATGCTCAGCCTTTGCCTCTGTCCGCCGGAGAGCTTCACGCCGCGGTCGCCTATGCTCGTCTGGTAGCCTTCTTCCTTCTGCATGATGAATTCGTGGGCGTTGGCGATTTTTGCCGCAGCCTCAACCTGTTCCTGTGTGGCGTTCTCGATGCCGAAGGCTATGTTGTTGAAGATCGTGTCGTTGAAGAGGATAGGGTCCTGGTTGACGTTGCCCATGAGAGAGCGCAGGTCCCTGGTGCTCACGTCCCTGATGTCAATCCCGTCGATCGTGATGTTGCCTTCCTCGGGGTCGTAGAATCTCGGTATAAGGTCCACCAGGGTGGACTTGCCGGCACCACTGGCTCCGACTATTGCGATGTTGCGGCCTTTAGGGATCTCAAGGTCTATGTGGTGAAGCACCTCGCGACCGTCTTCATATCTGAAACTTACGTCGTTGAACCTTATGCTCCCGTCGAAACTCTTCAGGGGCTTGGGATCCTGCGGCTCCTTTATGTTGTCTTCGGCATTCAGTATCACGTCGATGCGCTCCATCGATGCCAGTCCCTTCGGAATTGAGTAAGCGGCCTTGGAGAGATCCTTGATCGGCTGGATCACGCTGTAGAGAATTGCCATGTAGGCCATGAAGGAGGGAGCGTCGATGATGGCGTTGTCGCCGAGTATCAGGGTGCCTCCGAACCAAAGGACGATGGCGATCATCACCGAACCGAGGAATTCGCTCACCGGATGCGCAAGGGACTGCCTTGTCGCCACCTGGTTGTTCTTTACCTTCATCTTCTCGGTGACATTGTCGAAGCGGTCCTTCATCTTCTTTTCGGCGAGGAAGGCCTTGATGATCCTCAGACCGCCGAGTGTCTCCTCCACCTGGCTCACGGTGTCGCTCCAGTATTGCTGTGCTTCGGTGGAGGTTGCCCTGAGCTTGCGTCCGATCACGCTCATTATGCCTATCATTATCGGGGCGAAGATGATGGTGAACAGGGTAAGCTTCCACGACATGCGGAAGAGCACTGCCATGTAGATCAGGATCAGGATGGGGTTCTTGATCAGCATCTCGATGGTACTGGTGATGGAATTCTCCACTTCCTGCACGTCACCGCTGATCCTTGCGAGTATGTCACCCTTGCGCTCCTGGCTGAAAAAGCCCAGCGGGAGCAGGATAATCTTGTTGTATATCTGGGTGCGCAGGTCCTTGACCACTCCGGTGCGGATCGGAACCATTATGGCGGCTGCCCCGAAATAGCAGGACGTCTTTACCGCCACTATCGCGCAGAATATGAGGCAGAGCATCAGTAGCACGTGGGCCGGCCCCCATGTCGCCACATATTGGGAAATGTACCAGTATATGTTGTTGGTAATTTCGTTGAACGGCATCCCCTGGTACCAGGGGATGAATTCATAGTTGTTGTCTCCCACGTTGAAGAGGATCTGCAGTATGGGGATCAGCAGCGAGAATGAGAATACATTGAACAGAGCTGAGAGTATGTTCAGTATTATTGACCCGCCGAGATAGCCTCTGTAGGGAGTCACGTAACGTTTGAGAATTTTCCAGAATTCTTTCATAAATCCTGCAAATATAAGAAGTTGTTTTGAATTATGGCAAAACTCCCTTGCTGATTGGCTATTGGGCGGTTGGAGCCGGGCGGTGCCGCTTGGTGCATTGCACTGTTCCCATGATTGTCGGATTGGGGCTGGTGTTTTGCAGGAACACTATTTCTGTGAGATTTTTGCTGATTTTCCCCTTCTTATGATACTTGCCAAATTGTTATAAAGTCCATTGGGGTTTACGTTTTTGTTGAAAAACATTTATTGCATACGGACACATTTCAGGCTTGTATGGGGAAGTTTGTATTTATTTGTTATTTTATAAGTTGTTGTAATATAATTTTTTAATTAAATTTATAATAGTTTGTAATAAATATAGCAGAACTACCATAGAATAAATGCGTTGCGCCACCTTTGATTTGTTTTGAATTATTTTTAATTTGAAAGCAAAATTTATTCAAAACAAATTTAATGTCTATGAGAAGTCTAGCTTTTTACTCTGCTCTGCTCGGCTCATCCATGCTGCTCTTTGTGACTGCATGCCAGAAGCCTGTGCAACCTGACCCGACTATGACCCTGAGTCAGACGGAGGTCGCAGCTCCCGCTGAAGGCGGTACCTTTTCGGTTGATTACAGTATTACCGATCCGCGCGACGGCGCCGATGTTTCTGTGGCTGCGCCCGATACAGCCTGGATCAGCAATATAGTGGTTGGCGACAGCAGCATAAGTTTTGATGTCGCAGTGAACGAGACTTCTTCGGAGAGGACGGCGACTCTCTCGGTCTCTTATCCCGGTATTGAGCCTGATGCGGAGATAACCGTCGTTCAGGCAGCGGAGACCCGTCGCCGTTCACCATTACCGTGAGTGACATTACGGAGACAACTGCCGTTCTGGACGTGGTGCCGTATGACAAGGACATGTATTTTGCCTGCTTCAATCTTGACCAGAATTATCTTGACCAGAACAACCTCACTACCGACGAGGCCATTCTTGCCGATGACAAGATGCTGTTCGACTCATACCTTTCTTACGGATACAGCATAGAGGAACTTGTATACAAGGGAGATGAACTCACGAACACTCTCATCAGCGGTCTTTCCCCTGACACGGAGCAGGTAGTCTATGCATACGGAATAGACATAAATACCCTTGAACCGCTGACGGAGATCGTATATGCGAGGTTCAAGACGCTTCCGGTGGAGAAGGACGACGTGAGCTTCACCTTCGGCGAACCTGTGATTGAGGGACCTGTCGTCTCCGTTTCCATAACTCCCGAGGGATATGACGGCTACTGGATGATGTATGCTCTGGAGACATCGACGATTGATCCTGAGGTGTCTTTGTTTGACCACTGTTCCGGCATATGGAACGGTGAGATGGAACTGTGGAAGGACATTCTTCAGTTCTCCAACGAGGAGATCCTTCAGATGCTGTGTTATCAGGGCCAGAATGACATCACATTGACCGACCTGACTCCCAATACTGCCTATACGATTGCCGTCTTCGCCGTGAGTGATGAGTGCATGCTCAATTCAGAGCCTTCGGTCCTTGAGGTGACTACCGGTTCGGTCGCTGCTTCGGACAATGTGATTGACATAAGCGTGACTGACATCACCGGTTCGACTGCCTATGTGAATTTCACTGCAAGCAACAGTGACCCCTGGGCCTTTGATGTATATGCGGCTGCCGGTTTCGACGGCATGAGCGACGAGGAGATTCTTGACCTTTGTGCCGGTAACAATCCTACCCGCACCTCTGGCTCGGGCAGTCTCAAATATACCGGACTGTCGCCGGAGACTGAGTATATGGTAGTGGCATTCGGCTATGACCAGGGTTGCGTGACCACCGGACTGTTCAAGCAGACATTCACCACCGGAGAGGCAGTGACGGGTTCTGTCGAGTTCGAGCTGAAATATGACGCATATTATGATGCCGTTGAGGCGGCCGATGCTCTCAGGGCGGCAGGATATGAAGACGAGGCCGCAAGCCTTGACGCCTCGGTAGCCAAAGGCATCGAGGTCCTGCTGCCTGCAGTTCCTGTCACGACTCCTGAAGTGGGGACCTATTACTATGTGCTCTTCCCCGACCAGCCGGATTATCATCTGGATGATCCCAGCGGTTATCTGAGCACTCTGACCGGCGGCGGCAACACTGCTGAATGGGCTTGCTATACGCTCAATTACGATCAGTCCATCTTCGCTGTGGGAGTTGCGTTCAACGACCTCGGAGAGGCTGGCCCGGTATGGGTGGGCGATCCCTTTACCCTTACCAAGGACGGCGTTTCGGATCCTCAGGGGCTGATAGATTTCCTCTTCCCTTCAGAAGAAACGACGGCTGCTCCTCAGTCGACATTTGAGGTCTTGGGAGTTCCTTCCGGCAACGTGAAGAGATTCTCTCCCGCCGAAGTTCCTTCCGCTCCGGCATACAATGGAGAGAAGCTTGAATTCGTGCGTCCTTACAATGTCCCCGAGGCAGGGGAGAACTCCTTCGTGAAAACGCAGCTGCCTGGCCGCAGAATTCTCAAGAAATAGAGGAGTCTTTGACCTGAAACCGTTGCAGGCTGGCCGCTGGGTCAGCCTGTTTTTGTGCAGTGCAGCCATGGACTGCGTTTCCTGCAAAACACCTGTCGCACTGACCAGCCTTCCACGCCCCTGCAGGGCAGGTGACTGCGACAGGTCTCCCGGAAATTGTGAGACCTGTCGCGCTCACCCCTCTCCCGGGCCACTCCAGAGTACATCGCTGCGACAGGTGTTTTGCATGAACTCGACCGCCGGAGGAAATGTGCCTGTGAGAAATTTTTTTTGATGAGGCGATAAGCTTCCGGCGTGCCCATATTTGCTCTGGAATACGGAGCGAACGAAAAAGGGTTTACGTTTCGCGGATTCCTGCAATTCGTCGGGAACACCGATGTGTCATTTAATGCTGCAGAAGGCCTGCTGGTGTTCCCGATGGAAGCTTTTTGGGTCCATCAGGAACACTTGCCTGCTCTGCGTGGCCGTAGAATGCCAGTGAGTGTTTCCGGTGAATTGCAGGAAGAGAAATAAAAAAACTCCTCTCAACCGAGAGGAGTTTTAGAGTTAGCGCAACGAACTATTGTGCTGCGACATATTGTACTTTTGAGATCTGGATTATTCCGTTACTTTTTGTCTGCTGGCAATCGCAGGTCAATTTGTAATATAAACCCTCTGCCTGGATATCTTCTGGTATTGCGAATTCCCAAATTCCTGCAGTGTAGTCAGTCCTCTCTATAGTCTCACCGACTTGGACAGTGTTTTCTGCGTCAGAATATATTGTAAGTGTCACCGAATTGATGTATTGGGAATCATTGGCCTTATCTACTGTAACTTCAATTGACGAAAGTTTCGGCATTGCAGTTTCGTTGCATATTGTTGCAATAGAAAGATTTTTGTTAGATCCGCATTTAATAAATGTCCAATCACTATTCCAACGGTTGTTGTTGAAATTGGCAATGGTAAAAGTATACGCGCCTGACATTGCAGTCCAAGTGTCAGAGTAACTTCCCACCCCATTATTTGCACTATTCTCATCAGGGAATTTCAGAACTACTGTTCCTTCAGTTACGGGAATGAATTTCTGTTGAATTACGGTCAATGTTACATCCTCAACCCCAGCTGTATTGGCAGAAAGAGTAATTGAAGCTGTTTTTTCTGTTTCGTCCGTGTTAGGCACTAAGCTCACGAGGACTTTTGAGTTCTCTGTGTCCACGGAAACCCCACTTACGATATTGTCAGCATCGTCAGCTACGGTGGCGGTGACAGTTCCGGTAAGGTTTTGTGCTACATAATTGAACGATACGCTTGCAGTTTCGGCACTGACTGTCTGTGAATTGTTGGTCACTTCGAATAAGGGAGTCGAAAGTTTTCCGTTCAGTGAGTAGATGTAGTTTCCGGAATCAAATTCATAAGTCCCGTTATAGTTCTTGAGATTGCCGAAAACAATAACTTCGTCACCTGTTTTTATCTGGTCTTCAGATGTGAATTTCTCGTCATTGAGGTAATATCCACGATATACATTAAGAGAATTGATGCCATTGACATCGTCAGAAATATCATAGGTGGCATTACCATATTGGGTGCTCACTTCTTGGATATTGGTGATGTAGCCTTTGACGTATACATTCTTGACAGTTCCTTCGTCAGCTATTGCCTTCAGTGCCGCAGCGACATTGTAGGGATCAGATATGGTTCCTTGGCCTGATGGTTCAACAGCACTTCCTTCTGTCGCATCTGACATGTCCACTGGCATGATGTTGAGGAAGTTCTCCTTGAGGGAGATGGCCTTTGTTGCTTTGAATGTCTTGGTGTAGATCTTGGTGTCTGACTCAACCTTTACAGTAACGGTCTCTCCTTCGGCAACGTCAACATTCCATGAAGTGAACCATACATCCTGGGTGGTACCGGCTGCCAGAGGCTCGGCATAAGATACAGTAATTTCATTGGTCTGGCCGTAGTAAATCTCTCCTGCAGTGCTTTCTGCAAGGTTGAAATATCTGCGTCCTGCGGCATCCTGGCCATCAGGGAAGGTGATTGTCACTGACTTGATGTTGTCATTGAGGCCTGAGACTTCCATGCGGGTCAGAGCTGCGATGCGGATGTAATATGCATTCCATTCATTGTTCTCGACAGGAAGGGTCTGAGGACGGGTGATCATCACGTATGCTTCAGGATCGTAAGAACTTGCGGTAGCGCTCTGGTTTGCCTTGAGTTCGATTTTGTAGGAAGATGCTTTTGTGTCACTTCCAAGTCCCTTTGCCGCAGATGCAGGATATACGCCGGCGATGGTGTTTGCAGCCTCGTTGTTCACTGTCACTGTAAATGTTGCCGTGGTGTAGTCTGCGCTGGGAGTGAATGAAGAGGAATTGGCCTCCTTTCCTGAGGTTTCAGGGGCGGCAGCGTCGAATGAAACGACTTTCATCTGCTCATCCTGGTCCCAGTATACCTGGGTGCCGTCGATGTGGGTCTTGGATGCGTTTGCGACGTCTTCAACCGTTGCGTGTACGGTAATGACAGTGCCTTCATCTGAGACGGGAGCATAGGTTTCCTTCTGGCAGGAGGTAAGCGACATCGCTGCTACTGCCGCGATGAAGCAAATAGGTTTGTAGAGTTTTTTCATGATTCGCATCGATTAAAACCAGCCTCCGAGATTGTTTGTGTGCTCCTCATCATAGCTGCCGGGGCCGCCTGACTGGCATATCATCCCTTCGGGAATGATTACATGGGTTTCGCAGAGGGGTGCCTTGTAGGTCTCCTTTGTGTTGTTTGAATTGTGGTTCTTGTTCATTTTGAATAATATTTAAGGATTAGAAATTTCTGAAGCTGCTCCAGCTGGTGTTTGACTCGGCCTTGGATTCGACGGAGTCGGGAAGGTTCACGAAGAGATCAAGGCCAGTGAGCCTTTCGATCTCGTCGACGCTGACCGCGTAGTTCTCGTAGCTGTCGGAATACTGCCTGTGCTCGAACCAGAAGCCTACGGCCATGGCGTCAGTGACGCTCTCTCCGCTGCGCTTTACCTTGAGCACTGCCTTCCAGTAGTAGTTGGGCACCGGGGCCTTCTTGCTGTCGTGCTTGGGCTGTATCCATTCGACTTGCTCGCTGCCTCCGACGGTCTCGAAGGTTGGTCCGGTCACGACATATACGGTGTCCTGACCGCTGGCGACGTTCTGGATGGCATTTTCGAGGTTGTTCCAGATGCCTCCGTTGAATTTGTCCTGTATCTGCGGAGTGCTGTTGGTGGCGTAGAAGGTCTGTCGCTGCATGGTGCTGTTGCCGTTGCGGTCGCCGTTCGGAATCTGGTGTCCGCGCGAATAGATTGTTCCGCTGACGCTGACCCCGTAGCTGCCGTCCCACACGTTGATCTGCTCGTTCTCTGGAATCTGTGGGTTCGCCGCCCAGTTGTCGTCGCGTCCGCTGCCCATGGTCGCCGCATAGAGGGGATATGCCACCCACATCGAGGTGTACCATCCCTTGTCGTACCAGTAGGTATAGTTGCGGTCATTTCCGGCAGACAGAGTGTTGATGTAGTCTTCAGTACCGAGATATGCGGGAAGTTCCAGCCAGCCGGGCTGGTTCTCTGTCGAGCCGTCTTCGCCGCTGCCGAAAGCTTTCTGGATTATTCTCGCCTGCGCGGAAATACCGTTGGCGAAAATTGTGATGGTGGCAGTTTTCTCCTTCTCCTCAGTGTTGGGAATCAGGGACACGTTTATTGTCGAGTTCCTGCCGTCAACGGACACGTCGCTTATTATACGGCTTTCGTCGGCAGTCACGGATGCGGTGACATCTTCCGTCAGGTTCTTTGCGGTGTAGTTGAATGTTGCGCTTGTCGCTGATGCGCTGACGGTCTTTTCGGCTTCATTCAGAGTAAGTGTCGGCTCAGTGGATTCCTCCAGAGGCAGCAGGTAGATTTCCTGCTGGTCGGAGGAGTAGCATGCGAAGCGTTCGGCGCCGCTGTTCGCGTTGAACTGCAGGTATCTGGTGGCAGTGCTGCTTGCATAGATTCTTGTGGTCCCGTCTGGCTGTGCCGCCATGTGGACGGTAACGGGAGCTGCGGATGTGTGAGCCTCATTGCCACCGTTGTCGGCCTGGAAATAGTATCCTTGAGCTTCATTAAGCAAAGTATACCCGTCATCTGTCCTCGAAAGAGTCCAAATGTGATTCTCAATTCCGTTGATTCCCTCAAAGTCGTTGATTGAAAGAGATTCGAAGTCAATAGATGCGGAAATGTCCGTAGTTCCGATAGTGAAGTATTTGTTGTTGTCCGAAATGTCCGACATGTAGACCCAGGTTCCGGTGTTGTTTTCCTTCCTGGAGACAATCAGATATTTTCCGATATGGCCGTCGGAAGGTGCAATTTCTTCCTCTGTGGCTCCTTCCATGTTGACAGGCATGATGTTGAGGAAATTCTCCTTGAGGGAGACTGTTTTCTTCGCGGTGAATGTCTTGGTGTAGATGCTGGTGCCGGACTCAACCTTTACGGTTACGGTTTCGCCTTCGGCAATGTCGACATTCCACGAGGTGAACCAAATGTTCTGGACCTCACCGGCTGCCAGCGGCTCGGCATAGGATATTGTTATTCCGTTCTGACCGCTTTGAATTTCTCCGGCTGCTCCTTCCGAAAGGTCAAAATATCTGTGTCCTGCCGCTGCCTGACCTTCAGGGAAGGTGATTGTCACTGACTTGATGTCGTCATTGAGGCCAGAGACCTCCATGCGGGTCAGGGCGGCGGTGCGGATGTAAGAGGCGGTCCATTCGTTGTTTTCGACAGGAAGTGTCTGCGGACGAGTGATCATCACATACGCGGCAGGGTCGTATGAACCTGCAGTTGCGGCCTGGCTGGATGGAAGCAGAATTGTATACCTGGAAGCGTCTCCTCCGCTGCCAAGACCTGCTGCAGCAGACGCGGGATACACGCCGACTATGGTATTTGCTGCCTCGTTGTCCACAGTCACGGTAAATGTGGCGGTGGTATAGTCCGCACTTGGAGTGAATGATGAGGAACTGCCCTCCTTGCCTGAAGTTTCGGGCGAGGAAGAATTGAATGATACGACGTTCATCTGCTCATCCTGGTCCCAGTATACCTGAGTGCCGTTGATGTGGGTCTTGGATGCGTTTGCGACATCCTCCACTGTTGCCTTGACGGTTATGACAGATCCTTTCCCGTAATCAGGTGAGTACTTCTCTTTCTGGCATGAGACAAACGCTGTCACGAGAGCGGCTGCGGCCAGGCAAAGGGCCTTGTATGAATTTCTCATGGCTTCCGCAAATTAAAACCAACCTCCAAGGTTGTTGATGTGTTCTTCGTCATATTCTCCGGCTCCTCCTCTGGACATGCAGACCATTCCCTCGGGAACAATTGTATGAGTTTCGCATAAAGGTGCAATGTAGACTTTCCTGATATTGCTAGTGTTGTCTGACTTGTTCATATGTGACAATATTTGTAAATGACAGTGTTTCCGGTTTTGCTGATTTGTTTAGAGCATGCCGCCGCTGACCGTGGCACTGCGTCTTTTTTCTTGACGGACATGAAAAGAAGTCCCGGACGGAAGAATTTTCCGTCTGGGATGATGTGCTCGTGAATCTGCGGAAGAAGGTTCTAATGCGATATGTTCTCGCTTCCTGCTGTGAAATATCCTCTGTTTCTCACCCCCCCGTTTGGCTAGATGCCGGTCTAGGGTATCCACGCAGGCGTTGATTCTGAATGCTGCCGATTTTGTCGGCTGGAATCCTGCCTGTTGGTCGGAAGCGGGTTTCAGACAAGGTGCGACAATGGCCCCTGCGTACCTAATCGGCGCAAGGGATTCAGCATATGCCACCTTTATTCCCATTAGACAATTCCTTGAGGACAAATTATCTTTTTCTGCTTTTGTCAGAATAGAAAAAGAAATTCTAGTTTTAGCTTGCTTTTTAAAATTTTTTATTCTGTAAAGATAAGAATAATAAATTGTATTAGCAAAAGCGCAGATGTTTCAAAATTGTTAAAAAAGAGATACGCCTGTCTATTTGCCTGACAGCATGCGCCTTAGCCCGTCAAGAATATACCACGGGAGAAATCTGAGCACTTCGCAGGGAATCATCCTTAGCAGTTCCGACTGCTGGCGGATGACCACCAGACTGTTCAGGAGCTTGCGGCGCAGGAAGGCTGTTTCGCGCCCTGGCCGCTGGACGGCCCCGTATTGTCCGAAGTTGCCCTGCCGCATGATGGTGTCCAGGCAGATCAGTGCTTTCCTTTCCGCATTGTCGGAATAGAAGGGCATCATTTCTTCAGGAAGGCCGAGACGGTTGACTGCAATCCATCCCATTATCCGCCAGATGTTCATCAGCCTGAGCCTGCGCACATCTTTTTCGAGCGCCGGGATGTCAATTTCGTCGTGGTGCACGGCCATGAAGCGGCACCAGTCGCAGAGCTGCCGGAGCCCGATGCCTCCACGGATCAGGTGGTCGGCGATGTGGAGCAGTATGAAGAGTGCGTCGAACTGCACTGGCGGAAGATTGACCTCCGTCCCGCAAATCATGGTTTGGCGCAGGCCTGAAGGATTGCCGAGAAGCGCGTCTGACCATGCCTGGAGTTTCCGGTCGGCGAAGGGGTTGGGGTCCACGTTGACATATTTGTGGATTTCTATCGTGCATCCCCTGCGCTCGAAATGGAAGTGCTTATCGCATTCGTCCTCATGGCCTTCGCTCTCGCCGAACGTGCGGACAAGACTGCAGCTGCGTTCGTAGTCCTTGCCTGTGTACATGTCGATGTCTCCGCACATGCGGTGGTCAGGCACCGGATAATTTCGGGCCAGTCCCTGGCCTTTCAGCAGTATGCCTTCGATGCCGTTGTCCCTGAGCAGGGTCACAAGTTCCGCAAGCACCGATTCGAGCTTCATGTTGGCCCTGCGTATGCTTTCGACCGAAACAAAGAGTTTCCTGGCAGTGTCTGCCGGCGGCATCATCTGCTGCGGCAGAGTGTTGATTCCGTCGGTGAATATCCCTGTCAGAGACTGTCTTGCAGCGGCACGGCACAGCGAGTCCCAGTCGGCTCCGCCGGCAAAAAGGTCAGCAGAGGCCTTGACGCCCCAGAGGCCGGAGCGGACGAGTTCGAAGAATTGTGCCGATGTCCTGTCTGTCATTGGTCTTATTGTATGCGGGCATCCCTGCGGGAGGGTACGGAGTGAGGGTGCAGTTCTATTGTTTCTTCGCAGTATTCGGTGATCTTGCGGCGGTGGGTGATGAATATCATTGTGCGCCCCGGCAGGGAAGAGCTGAGGTTTTCCATAAGGCGGGCTTCAGTGTCGTGGTCGAGCGAGGAACTGAATTCGTCGAGCAGCAGTATGCTTCCCCTGCGCAGCAGTGCTCTTGCAATGGCGATTCTCTGTGCCTGTCCTTCGCTGAGTCCGCCCCCGCTTTCGGAGCACTGGGTGTCGAGCCCTTCGGGAAGGTCATGCACGAATTCGGCCGCTGCAATGCGAAGGGCTTCATTCATTCTGGCCTCATCGGCATCCGGGTCACCGAGCATTAGGTTGTCCCTGATGCTGCCGCTGAGCAGCGAATTTCCCTGCGGCACGTATGTCAGGTTGCATCTGGTTGCTGTCCCGGCTGTGGCGCAGTTGTCCTTGTCATACAGTACGATGCTGCCTTCCTGCGGCTTGAGCAGAGCCAGTATCAGCCGTATCAGGGTGCTCTTGCCGGCTCCCGTCTCTCCTATTATCGCCGTGCGGCTGCCAGGCCTGAAGTCGTGGCTGAAGTTGTCGATGACTTTCCGGTTTCCGTCGGGATATGTGAATGACACTCCGCTCATCCTTATTCCGGCCGGAGCCTTGAGGTGCACTGGAGGATCCGTTTCCTCCCCGCCGCCTTCGAGCTCCATTAGCCTGTCGGCCGAGGCCGCGGCATGTATGACGGAGGGTATGTAAGTGCTCAAGTCGAGGACGGGCCTCTGGATCTGCCCCACGAGCTGGAGGAATGCAGTCATGGCCCCGAAACTCACTGCTCCGGCGAGCATACCGTTTACTCCCCACAGAAACGCGGTGGCATACCCGGCGGCAAACGCCGCGCTGATGATGGTGCGTGAGGCAACCGTGAAGCGGGTTCTGCGCATGACTTCGTCATACAGTCCGGACTGAAGCCTGTAGAGTCCCGAGGATGCCCTGCCTTCCTGCTCGAGGCTCTGTATCAGAGTGGCGTGCTGGAGGTTTTCCTGAAGATGCGCCTGGACTTTGCTGTCGGTGTCGCGTATTGCGCGTGTGAGTCTGCGCAGCTTGCGGAAGAAAAGCTTGCTCAGGACTATGGCCAGCGGCATGATTCCGACGATGGACCATGCGAGGTTGCCGTTCAGTGCAAGAAGGAAGAAAAACGCTGCGATGAATCTTGCACAGGCTGACAGGAGGGCCGGAATCACATTGCTGATGCAGTCGGCAATCACGCGCACGTCTTCCTCGAGGCGGTTGGTGATGTCTCCGCTGTGTCTTTCGCCCCGGTTGCCGTGATAGACGCAGATCAGCCTCGAGAAAAGCTGCAGCCGCAGGTTGTTCTTCACGCAGATCTCGGTCTTGGCCTCAAGACGGGTCCTGAGGAAATTTGTCCCGATCTGGGCAGCCATCGTGAGCACGAGCAGAACTGACCAGGCTGCCATGCTCTTGCCTGAGTTGCCGGTCGCAATGTCGATCAGCGTCTTGCAGGCCAGTACGAAAAACAGCGAAAGCGCGACTCCGGCGAGATTTGCGGACATGCTTGCCAGCAGGGCAAGACCCTGCCCCCTGGCTGCCTGCACAAACCATCTGAAGTAGCCATGCGCCGGTTTCGCGTTGTCTTTCATGATATCGGCCTGTTATTCGGTCAGTCCGGCTTCCTGCCAGGTCTTCAAGAGTCTTCCGGCATCTTCGGCGGCTGTCTGAGGGTCCACGTCGTACTTTTCGAGAAGCAGGGCGGCGAGTGTGCCGGCATCGAATTCCTTGTCTTCGACGGCTTCCCAGAGATAAGCGGCCGTGTCGTTGAGGCTGATGACCTTGTTGAAGTCGAAATTGTCGATTCCTTCGGCGGAGATTATGTGTTCTCCGCACATTTGTCTGAGAACGAATCCTTTCTTGAGTCTCATGCTGTGGATTATGTGATTCCGGCAAATTTAGTCGCTGCCGGAGTCTTTTGCAAATAAATCAGTGCAGACGGTGTGTGCGCCGCCATACGGCAAGCAGAATGCGCCTGACCGGAAGCAGCCTGTGCCAAATGAGTGCCTTTCGCATCTCGGCCCTGCTGCGGCAGTCAGCGGTTGACCCGTCGGGGCGTATTATGGCCGCGGCTCGTGCGATGACATGCGAAACACTGCAGCGCTCCGTTCCCCTTATGTTGCCGTCTCCCATCAGAATCAGCGTGTCTCCGTCGAGTCCGGTCAGCCGGTGCAGCACGAACCTGCCCGGCGAGACTTCGCACAGCAGGATGTCCCCGACGTTGATTCCGTCTTCGGCGGGAGTCAGCAGTACCTTGTCGATGCCGTCGCGGATGAAAGGAAGCATGCTATTGCCGCGGGCGAGCATCGTGACCTGCCGGCCTTCCGACAGCAGCCGGCTTATCTCCGGGAACAGTTCCGCATTGGGTACCCTTATCTGCTTCATGCCGGGAAAGATTCTTCAGTGTTCTTCTGCGGACGTGACCACACTGCAGCAGGTGAGAGCCGCTTCCCTGTCGGGGAGGCAGTACAGGTTGTAGAAACCGCAGGTTGATAGCAGTTGCTCCACCGTGCGGTTGATGCCGTCCGAGACTCTCCTGTCCCATTTCATTGAAGAGCAGGAAGTTATGAATGAAGCATAGGCCTGTATGCCCTTGAGCCTTTCGATGCGGTTCTCCGGTGCCTGAAAAATGTGGACTACTGCGCGAAGACAGGTATTGCGGTTTTCCCAGCAGGGGGTCTTCCCGCTCCAGGGTGAGCCGTAGACTACGGCCTTGCCGCCGGTCACGCGTATAACCGGATTGTCATCGTTGAGCAGAGAGCAGCCTTCGATGTTCTTGAGCCAGAGACGGCTGTGGGTGCTTTTGCCGCTTCCGCTCTTTCCGGTAAAGGCGTAGCCTCCGTTTTTGTATTCGACGACGGAAGCGTGGATAAGCAGGGTGTCGAGCTGCGCGGTGGCCAGCATGTACATCAGCATGGACGAGTTGTTGACCGCAAACTGGAGAAGAGAGTCAGTGCAGTTGCCGGGAAGCAGCATGCGTCCTCTTCTGAAGTCGGGGGTGATGGTGAGCAAGAAGTCCGGCTTGTCCCTTGTCAGCGAGAAGCCGAACACAAGCGGTTCGCAGCCACGGTATATCCAGATGAACGGAGCCTCTTCGTTGAAGCAGCCTGCAAGGGTGCCGCAATTGCCGCTCCAGGAGTCCTGGCTGCCGGATTCAAGGGTGAACAGCAGGCGGCATTCGTCGTCCGTGTCCAGGAAGGGGATATACGGGCGCAGCACGGTGTCCGTGTCGGCAGTGCCGGGAAGTGATATCGAGAAACGATGTCCGGCGACATTGAATGTCCTGCAAACGTAGTTTGTCATGATTTCTTTACTTTCGAACGGTATACCAGCAGCGCGGCAAGCACTATGGTCAGCATTATCGAGGCGACAAGACGGAAGCCGGTCACGCTGGACCCGATGGTGGTCTCATAGGGGAGCAGCTCCTGGAGAAGGCAGCAGGCATCGTAGATGGTCGAGGCCATCGTGAGGCAGGTCATGAAGAACAGCAGGCTGTTCATCCGGTTGTCGGCCTTCTTTTCGCTGTTGCTTTCTTCCTGGGCTATCATGTGGTAGAGTTCGGCCTTCTCCTTTTCTATCTTGAGTCCACGAGAGGTGCAGGTACAGAATTCTTCCGGGAGGAAATTGTAGGAAATGCGGTGGAACGAGCAGTTGCGCTCAAAGTCCACCGACTCGCGCTCGAGTTTTCCCACGTTTTCCCTTTCGTACCGGAAGCGTCTGGTCAGCCGGAACAGATAGCTTCTGCGGAAGAGCTGCCAGATGTATATGAGCCCGAAATAATCGTCCTTCCAGTTGTTGACCAGCCATTGCGGGCAGTCTGAACAGAGAATCGTCAGGGTGTCCGAGAGCGAGAGGCATTTCCAGTTGTTGTAGACAGACAGCGAGTTCTCCTCAAGTATCTTCTTGAAATATGCCTTGGACGGCGAGTCAAGTGATTTGGAGTCATAGGAGCCGACGGGAGCGACCGTGGCCATTTCGAAAAGCAGCTTGTCCATGCCTCCTTCCTGCCAGTGCGCGTTGTCGGTCCGGGCAATCTGGAAAACGTTGAACTTGTTTCCGTCCTCCACAAGCCGGATGTATTCTTCTTTGGCGCCTTCGGCAGCCGCCGCCGACAGCAGTCTCCAGACTTCGGTCACCGGAGCAAGCGCCTTGTCGCGGAATTCTTCAAGCCCCGCACTCTGGAGTCGCGACAGATTGCGCAGCAGGGCCACTGCGGCCGTAATGTCGTTTTCGCAGCCGCTTTCCATCTCCATCTGTATGGAGAACATGGCGGTCCGGAAAGGACAAATATAAAACCGCAGCCGTGGAATCCTTACTGTGATGTCGGATGAACTGCGGGCGAGTTCTGCCGGCAGGGTCACTGCTGCTTCGACCTCCATGGAATACCTGCGCATCGAGAGGTCTTCTCCGGCATCCGGACAGAGCGAGAAGCGCACGAAGTCAGGAAGGTAGTAGAGTTCGTACTGCCTGCATTCTTCCGGACTGAAAATGTCTTCCTTCCATTGCCCCGGCAGTTTCCGTGCGGATTCGTCCCTGTTCGCGGCAAGCGAGAATCCGCCGCACAGGTAACCTATATATTCCATGTCCTTGGAGTTTTTATGAACAGTCTGGGGTCATTCGTGATCACTCCGTCCACGAGCGTGGTCAATTTCTCGTCGCTTTTGTCAAGGGTCCATACCTTGACCTGCTTGCCGTGGCTGTGCGCCTGCTGCACGAAGGATTTTGAGGCGGCCGGATAATAGATGTTGAATGAATCCACGCAGTCGTATTTGTCGAAATAGAAGCGGGAGAATCCTCCGTCAAACCCGAAACCCAGGCCTGGGGACACAAAGAACAGAAGTTTCTCAAGCCTGATTTCCGGAGCCAGGCTGCTGACCTTGAATATTACGTCGTCGTCGAATGACTGGATTACCACATCGTCTTCGGCTCCGTGCCTGCGGATACAGTCCACGCAGGCCTGCTCTATTCCGGGCAGGGAATGGCCGGTATACTTTATTTCCAGCAGCAGCTTTGCCCTTCCGCTGATCAGGTCCAGCACTTCGTCGAGGGTGGGGATGTTCTGGTCAGTGGGGTTGCCTTCGGCATCCTTGAGGTGCAGGGTGCGCAGGTCCTTCCACTGCATCTCGCTGATGTATCCTTCTCCGTCGGTTGTGCGGTTTACCGAGGGGTCGTGACATACCACGATCTCTCCGTCGGCCGACAGATGCACGTCTATTTCTATCCATTTGGCCCCGACGGCCATGCTCCTTCTCATGCATTCAAGGGAGTTCTCAGGTCCAAGAGCCGCACCTCCGCGGTGGGCTACCACTATGAGTTCCTTGTTGGTTTCCATATTCCTGTTTTCTTCGGCCGATTCCGCCCGGCAGCCTGCTCCGAGACACAGTGCGCACACAAAGATAGCCGTTGTCCTGACAATATTGATCATAATTTCACATTGAATAAGGTCCTGAACCCTTCGCGTATGGTCATGTCATACCATTCAAAGCAGTCTGAGGCTTCGGCGGACATTCCGACCACCCTCGCCGCAAACTCCTTGAAGGGCTCGAAGTTTACAAGGGACCAAATTACAAAATTTCCGAAACTGTGCGTGAAAAGATCCGAAAGGGACTCTCCTCCGGGACTGTAGTTGAGCACTTCCTCACGGTATTTTGACACACCGGGGAATGAGATTCCCGCGAGATCCCTTTTCAGGAAACTGTCGACCTGTTCGGGAAAATAGTTTTTTGCAGTGGACAGGACATTGCCTATGGCCTGCACGAGACTCTGTGAGGCGTTCTCGTTGAGTCCTCCGTCCATTGCATCGAATTCTTCAGTGAGAGGGCTGTCCCCGATGCTGTTCATGACATGCAGCAGCAGGCTCAGCGCCGTGAGCACGAAACCGTTGTCCGACACGAGTTCGGATATTCCAGAGAGCAGGTGGTAGAGCAGCGGCTTGTCCTTTTTGAGTATCGCTTCGTCTATCAGGTCATGGAAAACCGGAGCCGCTACCGTGTCGCCTTCATGCGGGACATTGTCTCCGCTGTGGGTGCAGTAGACGTCGCAGTACCAGTTCATGACGTTGCGCTTGTAGAGCCCGGTGGTGTTTGCCTTGTGGCTGTTGTGACCCCTGAAGTTGCCCTTGCACCTGCGCGTCCAGTCCGCCGCTTCCCGCGAATAGATTTCCATCAGTTCCGGATTGTAGGCCGCGGATTTCTTCTGGACCTGATAGAGCACGTACAGCATGGACATCTGCGAGTAGTCGAACCATTCGCTTTGTCTGTAGTCGTCGGAGAAGAACCTTCTGACGACCGGGGCTATGTTCTCCCAGTCGGAAATGCCTGCCACGGCAAGCAGCCTCTCGAGGATGAAATACGAGAAACTGTCGCCGGTCATGTAGGCTTTCAGCACTTTCTCGTGTTCTTTACGGAAACTCCGGAATCCGTCGGCAGGGCCGCTCACAAAATATCCCGGAAGCTCCGCAGCGTACTTTCTGCACCACCTGCCTTCTCCGCCGTCATCAAGCGGAACGACTGAATCGTCCCAGAAAGTCTGGTATTCGACGGCATTGTTGACGTACGAAGACTGGAAAGTGATCTGCCTCCGGAGTATCATGCTGAAAAACGGCATGACCAGCCTGACCAGCCGGTATTTCCATGTAAGCCATGACACCAGGCCGCGGATGTCTGACATGAGGGCTCCTGCGCGTTCTCCGGAACCCGGCTGCCCGGACAGCATCTCGTCTATTATCAGCATCACTGCAAGCCGTGCTCCCGTCTCCACGAACGAAATGGCCCTAGACCTCAGCCTTGAATCCGCCGCTGTTGCCATCAGGCCTCTGGATTTTATCTCCTCGAACATCTTCCTGACGATTCTTGCGGAAATGTTCTCGCTTATGGGGGTGAACTCGAGAGTGTATTTCTTGTTGTGGAGATAGTAGATGTACATGCAGGCATCGTTGCAGATGTCCACAAGCGGGTTGTTAACCAGTTTCCACAACAGATCGTACGGATCCTGGCGGTAGAGGCCGGCGTTGAACCATTCGGAGAGGAACATTCCGTTGATTACGCTGACCGTGGCGGTCTGGCCGAGGTGCAGGACCGGCCATAGCTCCTTCTTGACGGCCTTGTGGCGCGCAATCACGAATTCATCGGCCTTGTTGCCCTGGATCTTGCGTGTGAGTTCATTGAACTGGGCGGTGAGCCCGTCCCTTCCGGGCATGGGCTCGTCGAGCATGCGCCTCATCAGGCCGAAAAGCTGATCTTCGTAGTTCTCCCTTGTCAGTACGTTTATCAGCTCTCCGGTGAGCAGCGACACTTCATAGTTGTCGCCGAAGTCCCTGACGAGCGAAATCACGGTACTGTTGTCTCCGGTATCTGTCCAGTCCATTATCAGGGCATTCCTCAGGGCTCCCATGTACACGACGGAGCCGCTTTCTTCCTCGAGGGCCCGGATGTATGCCTCAGGCGGTATCGCCGTCGGTCCGCGGCGGTTTTTCCTGATGAACTCTACAGCCATGAGGTATTCCAGGAACCTTTCGTAGATGAACTGGATCTCGGCCCGTCCGTCAGGGGTCTCGATGTACCGGAGAATGGGACGTTCCGGCTTGTTGAGCAGTTCGGTATATGCCACGGTGAGCCCTCCTTCCTTGTAGATCAGCCGCGAGAGCTTGTGAAGCGGGGCGGAAGGGTCGTTCCATGCCCGCTGAAGTTCGCTTCTGTCGATTCGGTCAGACGGCTTTCCTTTTTCGTATTCGTCAAGTATGCATCCTGCAATGGTCAGCATTATCTCGTGCTGCTGCCTTCCTGCATAGGAATTGGCAATCTTGTCTGTCATTTCGGAGAACAGGGCGATTGAACTGTAGGCCTGGAGTTCTTCCGGCAGGGCAGTGCCCACATGGTTGGTGCAGGCTATCTTGAGGATCAGCGGATCTTTCAGCCGCACCAGAGAGACTTTCGACAGGGAATCGAAGTCACCGCTCATCTGGTAGAGGTTCTGGTAGATTGACCAGGCTGCCCTGAGCTCTTCGTCGCTGAATCCGTGAACTTCGGCATTCTGCTCCTTGTCTTGTCCGAACATCAGCATGGCATCGCGCTTCATCTGCTGCTGGAACAGAGTTTTCCAGGAATAGCTGCGGCAGGTGAAGAGAAGCTTGAAGTTGGTGTATTCCGGCCGTATGAACAGTTCACGGAACGCCTCGTAGAGAGCGGCAGGCCCGTTGAGGTCATCCTGGGGTGCATCCTTGTAGTGAAGGCACTCGTTGACGGCATCGAAGAAGATGTAGACTCTTCGTTTCTCCTCAGATGCCCTGTTGTGCAGCTCGCGCACAATCTTGGCCGGGTCTTTTCGCGGAGAACTGCGGAATATGCGCCTCATGGCATCCGGCAGGCTTTCTCCGGCGAAATCAGAACTGCTGAAGGTGAGAACCGCGTCTCCGCCCTTTGATATCTCCTCGGTCCACCAGCACAGCTGGTTGGTCTTTCCCTGACCGGCCTCGCCGAGCAGGGGGAAAAGTGTCTTGTCGCTTGCGGCGAATTCTTCGAGCAGTGCAGTGAGAGCCTTTCTTTCCACGAAGAGCTCGCGGTTGTATTTCTTCTCCCGGTAGACCCGGCTCAGGAACCTTGCGGATTCCGCCTGCAGCAGGGAGCGCATCTCCGTCCAGTTGATTTCCTTCGAGATGTCGAAGGAGTGGCAGGTGCGCTGCAGCAGCCGGTCGAAATCTGAGTTCAGGCTGTCATTGATGAAGGTCACGGCTTCCTCGTCGGAGGAGATGTAGGAGATCTCCTCTTCCTTGAGTGACTGGAACACGTATGCGTAGCCTTTTTCGTGGCGGAAGACCAGGGGGTGCAGGTCGGCTTCACGCCCTTCAGGTGACCTGAACATGCAGTGCCCGTCCTTTTGGAAGAACTTGAATTCCTGCATGGGCTCCACTGCCTTGAGCATCGCCAGTATCTGTGGTTCAAGAGTATAGACAACCCCTCTGTAGATTTCATTGGAGAGGGTGGTGCTGTGTCCCTTGTATTCGTTGCGTATCCTGACCACGCTGGGCTCAGTCCTGGTGCCGAGGAGTCTGTTCGCCCCCTTGCTGAAGAGCACTCCGAGTATGGATTGCACGAGAGGATTGTCGGGAATTTCCCGGGATGCTGCCTTTACGGTGGGGTTGAAGATGTCGTTGACCCAGTCTCCGAACGAGAGAGAGCGCTTGCTGTCGATCTTGTCTACTATGGCCTTCATGGCCCTTCCGTTTTCGGGAAGACCCGCCTCGGCATCCTGAAGCAGCACGAAGAGGCAACAGCTGACAAACTGCACGCTGATCTCCAGGAAGTCGAGGGCATAGTTCATTCCTGCGGAGAAATTCTCTCTCTCCACTTCCCTTGAAAGGGATGCTATAGGTTTGGAGAGTGTTGAGGGCAGCCTCTCCATGCTTTGGCTTACGAGCCGGCTGTATTGCTCATTCTCGTCGTGGCCGTAATCATGTAGGAATCTTGTCATTGACGGCAATAGGTATTTCGGTGGTAACTTCTGCTTCCATGCGCCGGCGCATTTCCTCGTGCTTTTCCAGCAGGGCCTTGCTGACAGTTGGCTTCCAGTTGTCGATTGCCTGCATCAGAAGGCTTTGCGAAACAGGAATCCTGGAGTAGGCGGCGTTCATCGCCGCATCGTTGACTATGCCGCAGATGTCACTGGTGACATAGCCTTCGGTGCGCGAGGCAAGAAGCTTGTAGTCAATGTCCTCGGCATGAGGACGCTTTTCGGTGCAGATCCTGAACACTGCCCTTCTGGCCTGTGAGTCAGGTGCCGGGATGTAGATGCATCGGTCTATCCTTCCCGAACGGAGCATGGCCGGGTCGATGATCTCCGGATTGTTGGTGGTGGCAATCACGAACACCCTGTCCCTGCCGCAGTTGTTGAGCTGGCTCAGGAATTCGTTGACTTCTCCCGCAAGATTGGAGTTGGTTATTGTCTCGCGTTTCGGCGCGAAGGCGTCGAATTCGTCAAGACAGATGATGCAGGGCCTCTTGGCCCTTGCTTCCTTGAACAGCATCCCGATCTTGCCCTGAGTGCCGTGTACCCAGGTGGATCCAAGGTCGGAGGCTTTCACAAGGGCATAATTGAATCCGCTTTCCTCGGCGAATTTTTCGGCGAAGAAGGTCTTTCCGCAGCCCGGAGGCCCGTACAGCAGGATGCCGTTTGGAAGGTCTATCCTGTATTCGTGGGCGATGGACGGGTTTTTGAGAAAATAGAGCAGCCGTTTCTGCAGCTCTTCCTTGAGCTTGTCCATGCCTGCGATGTCCCTGAACCCTCCGGCTGCCGGATTGTGCATCTGAACCAGGGGAGTGTATCCCAGCTCTACGTTGGTGAATTCCGAATCATCGCTTCCTGAACCGGTTATTTCCTGCCCAGAAGCCTTGATCGTCTCTCCGGAAGGTTCTTGAGGATGCTTGCCTGCTTCAGCGGAGCCGTCTCCGTAGACCTTTCCGTGCACATCGGATGCCATTGCGGTGAATGCGGACCGGAAGGCTTCCATCGGGCTTCCCGCCCCGTTTGTCCAGGACATCATTACGGATTTTGCCGCGAAAAGCCTTTGCCATGTCTCCAGCACCGACATGCGTATCTCATCGGTGAAACCGGGTTCGTCGTAGTCATAAGCGGTCATTCTCTCTGCCAGGTCCCGCATCACTTCGTCCCATTCGCGGTCATCTCGTCCTGAATCAGCCAGTTCATTGTTGCGGGCATGCATCAGGATTCCCATTCTGGCCGGAGTACCTGACTTGCGGTAGTGTCCGGTGTCGAATTTCCACGGGTACCGGCCGGAGTAGCACTCCCACAATATCACACCCAGTGAATAGATGTCTGAATTGCTGACTACACCTTCTCTGCAGAATGCCTCGGGAGCTGTGTACCGCAGGTCGACGTCTTCCCACCAGTTCTCCGGGGTGCAGGCGCTGCCTTTATGGAGGATATGGTCATTGTCTATCAGATAGGCCTTTAGGTCAGAGTTCCCGTCGCGTCCGAACATGATGTTGTCCGGACAGATGTCGCAGTGGACAAAGTTTCCTCCGTCGGGTGTGCGCATGTTCAGCAGGGCCCCGGCGATGTCAAGGCACACGCTCACAGTCTCAAGCGCGCTCATCGGACCGTCTGTAAGCAGTCTGTCCGAGAGCATGCCGAGTGCGAAATAGTCGGAAATCACGAACGGGAAAAACCTTCCGTCTTCAGAATGGAACTCTCCCCATGAGACTATTGAAAGCTGCGACGAGATGCCGGAACTGTTGAGATAGGCACACAGTCTGGGCTCATCCCCGAATTTGAGTTCCTCGGGCATGCTCTCGGTCAGATATACCTTCATGAGGAAGGGCTTTCCGTCTTTCCTGCGCGTCAGGCGGTAAGTTTCGGCATAGCCCTGCCTTGAGATCGGGTTTGCAACGGTGTATTCCCCGTTGCTCGTGACTTCGAATCCCTTGCTGAACAGAAATTTCTTCATCCTATCGAGAGCAGTGAGGGGTTGAAGCTGGCCTGGATTGCCGCTGCGAAGCACTGGGCGATTTCCTGTTCGCTGAATCCGAGGCTTCCGCTGGCGAAATCAAAGACGAATCCGACTTCGCCTTCGTTGATCCTGCTGTCGGTTAGTACGAGATTGACGGCATACTTGAGAATTTCTCCGCGCATTTCGGGATGCGATTCGAGAATGTGCGTGACACTTTGGGCACATATTTCAAATATCTTGTCCTGGTCCAGTTTCGAATATTGCACCAGCACGTCCATGGGGAAAAGGTGTACGCTGGAGATGTAGTTCAGAATCATCTTTGCCTCGTTCTCGTCGAGTTTTCCGTCGATGTTGCCCAGAATGAGTCCCATTGTGGCGGCATAGTTCGCTATGTGGTATTCAAGTTCGTTGTCGCTGAGCCTTCCAAGCAGGTTGACGAGCGGCATCATCCTGTCGTTGAGTTCTTCCGGAGTCAGGCCGCCCTGGGCATGAAAGGCTCCGCATTCGGAGAATGCCTTGAGCGCCTCGATTCTTATGAGGTTGTTTGGGTGCGTCGCGAGGTTCAGTCCTCCTGATTCGCTGAAGGTCTTGAGCTTGCGGCTGTTGTCCTCGATGAAGGTCTCAAAGTTGAGTCCCATCTTCTCGAAGTCAAGGCCCGACGACATCTTGAAGAAAGCGGAGATGCAGGCCCTGAGGTCCCTGCAGGCAATGAAACCGCAGCGGTCTGCCGAGATTTCCGCGAGTTGCTGCCATACCCTTATCTTGTTTACGAGGGCCAGCGGGGTGCTTGTTCCTTCGGGATAGATGAAATTGATCAGCTCTTTTGTCTTGCGGGAAGAGTCGATCAGGTGTCCCAGTTCATGCCCTATGACGAAACGCAGCTCGTCGTTGTTCATTATGTTGATCAGGCCGCTGTTGATGTTGAGGATATGGTTCCTGTCTTCGCTTTCTGAAGGTATGCAGTAGGCATTGATCGTGGCGTCTCCGGTGATGTAGAAGTCGACGCCTTCGTCGAAGCCGGTAATCTGCTTGACTTCCTGGAATATGTTCCAGTAGTTTGACAGGTTGTCGGACTCCACCTTGAAACTGTGTCCGTCAAGGATGTTCTTGTAATAATTGGAATTCTGGATTATGTTGGCTTTCCTTATCAGCACTTCGACCACGTCGCCCTGCAGAGCGTCATGAATCTGCTGGCCAAGTTCCTGTCCCCATTTCAGGGTAATGAGGGTCCTTACGATTTCAAGATTGTTCATGGGTATGGCTTTTTGGTGTTGTTTGACTGATTTTCAGTTGAGTGTCGAGTCGGCGTCCTTGCTTTCGCCGTTCAGATCCGCGGATGCTTCCTCCGGGATGTCAAGGCTTTCCGCTTTGGCTGAGTTTTCCTCTTCCGTGTCCGGAAGGCCGGCATCTTCCTGAACCGGCGGCTCTGCCGTTCCGGCAGGCAATGTGTCGCCGGACTGATATTCCGCATCGTCAAGCAGGTCGGCCACTATCACGCTGATGTTGTCTGCTCCTCCCGCTGCCTTTGCTGCTTCGACAAGCATGCTGCCGGACTGTGATGGCCTTCCTTCCTTGAGCAGGGCTTCGATCTCATTCTCGCTTATCATGTCGGTCAGACCGTCGGAGCAGATCAGCAGCCTGTCTGCAGGCAGCAGTTTGCCGCTGTAGTCCTGTATTGAGATGGAGGGGCTGATCCCGCCGCCGAGGCAACTGTAAAGGGCCTTGCCCTGCGGCATGGGCACCATGTCCCGCTCGCTGAGGTTCTGGTCGCGGGTCAGAAGGCGCAGCATCCCGGCGCGCATCCTGTAGCAGCGGCTGTCTCCCACGTTGACGAGCAGAGTCTTTCCTCCCGCCCACACGAATCCTGTCAGCGTGCAGCCCATCGCCTTTTCGAGCCGCATTCCTGCGGATTTGAGGTTCAGTTCTGTGCTTATTCTTTCGATTTCGCCCGAAAGTGTGGCTTCCGGATGGCTCCAGTCACGGTTGCGGTCGAAAATGGCGGCGCGCAGCTCTTCCAGCGTGTGGCTGCTTGCCATTTCTCCGTGCTGGTGTCCTCCCATGCCGTCCGCTACCAGAAGCATGAAATTGTCACCTTCATGCTTCTCGTGCATGAAGTCGGTCTGGCTGTCGCGTACCAGATTCAGTCCGGCTGCAGCCATGTCCTGGTTGCCCTGGCGAATGCAGCCAATGTCGGAAGTGCAGAAAATGTCCAGTCTCATGGTCATGCCTGTTCTACGATGAAGTCAAGTGTCGCGATCCGCAGCCTGGAGCCGGGATTAAGAATATACCATTTGTCCCTTTCGAGTCTTGTTCCGTCGATGAAGGTGCCGTTGGTCGATCCGCAGTCCTTGATTCCCCAGCAGTTTTTGTTCGTGAAGAATTTGAGTTCTCCGTGGGTGCCGGAAACATAGCTGCAGGAGGCAAGTTCGGGCATGATTCCGCCCCTGCGTCCGAAAATGCCCTCGCTCACGGAGAGTATCATCCCGTTTCCGGACAGCCTGAGTGCCGGCTGTGCGGGTGAGCTTTGGGTGGCTATCGGCTCAGGAGCGGCAGTCGGTCCTGCACCGGAGGACTGTGCCTGGTTTGCCGCTGACGGTGTCCGGCTGTCCGGAAGCCCTGAACTGAAGAACTGGTTTGCGCTTACCAGCAATTCTCCGCATGCCGGACATGAATTGCCATTCCGCGGAACGCGGCATGACGGGCAGAATTTGAGCTCCTTTCCGCATTGGTCGCACCAGCGGCTGTCGTCTTCTATTGTGCTTTGGCAATATGGGCATTTCATGATATGTCCTCCTTGATTATAAGTTTTGGCTGTGCCTGCCTGTAGGCTTCGGTCTTGTCCATTCCGCCGGCAACCAGTTCTGCCATGTGTGCGTTGGATCTTCTGGCCGCAGCCGATTTTACCTCCCTGAAGATGTTCCGCACTTCGCGGGCATTCCCGAAGTCGAAGCTGCGGTTATTGTAAAGGTCATTGAATTTGTTGACGAGCTTCTGCTCCGCTTCCGGATCCAGGGAATAATTCTCCTTGCGGCAGTTGAGCCTGAAGATTTCCATGAGCTGCTGGGCATTGTAGTCCTCGAAGTCGATGGTCTTGTTGAAGCGTGACTTCAGGCCAGAGTTGGAGCCAAGGAACTGCTGCATCTCGCGCGAGTAACCTGCAGCTATGCAGACGAATTTGCCTTTGCGGTCCTCGAGCAGCTTGAGCAGCTCGCTTATGCATTCGTTGCCGAAATTGTCCTGCGGCCCCTGGATCAGCGAATATGCCTCATCTATGAAGAGGATCGCTCCCATTGCCCGGTTCACCGCCTCTCGTGTCTTGGGGGCTGTCTGCCCGCTGTATGGAGCGACAAGATCGCTGCGCGAAACTTCGATGACGTCGGCTCTCGGAAGCACGCCGAGAGAGTGCAGCATGGAGCCCATCAGGCGGGCGACAGTGGTTTTCCCTGTTCCGGGATTCCCGAGGAAAAGGTAGTGGTCACCGCTGATGCCCTTGAATTCGGTGCCGTTGATTTCGGCGTCAAGTTTCTGTTGCTTGAGTTCCTCGATCATCAGCCGGATTTCCTCCTTCACGCTTTCGAGGCCTATGAGAGAGTTCAGTTCAGCCATGCATTCTTCCTCGCTGACTTCCTTTGGCTCCTCGTATGGAACGTCCTCCGGCAGGATGGTGAAGAATGTCTCGCGGCTTACTTCCGAATCCGGCAGTGCATTTACTCTCGTGCCGAGCATTCCGAGGCACTGGTCAAGCATGTTGCGGGCCTCGCGTGCATTCCCGAATGACTTCCCGGACTTTTCGGCAGAGATCTTCTTCATCGCGTTGAGGACCTTGTCGAGCACACCGTCGGCTAGAGTGTATCCTTCGCTTTCAGCCCTGCGCCTGAAGATTTCGGTAAGTTCGTCGGGCCTGTAGTCATCAATGTTTATCCTGTGCGTGAAGCGGCTTTCAAAGCCCGGATTGGCTTTCATAAGGTTGCCCATCTGGTCTTTGTAGCCCGCGCATACCAGAACGAACTTGCCGCGGTCATTCTCCATCCTGGTCATCAGCCTCTCGAGTGCCTTGAGTCCTTCGCTGTCATTGCAGTGCCCGAGGTCATCGAAAGGTGCGAGCGTGTAGGCCTCATCGAGGAAGAGCACGCCGCCCATGGCTTCGTTGATGGCTTTGTCCATCTCCTTGTCGGATTCGTTTAAATATTTCCCGACTATGTCCTTGCGGCTTTTCTCGATGACCGTGTCGGTGGAGCAGATGCCCATTGCCTTGAAAAGTTTGCCGAGTACCCTGGCTACCGAAGTCTTTCCCGTACCGGGGTTTCCGGTAAGAATGATGTTCACGGGCCTTATCGAAGCCTTGCCTCCGAATTCCATGCGTCTTCTCTGGAAGCGCATCTCCTCCGCAAGGTTCCTGATTTCCTGCTTGACGGAGGTCATGCCCACGAACGTGTCGAGTTCCTTCATCACCTTCTCCACGCTTATGTCCTCGCTTTCGTCTTCACCGACGATGTCGGGCCATGTGATGATATTCTTGCATTTTTCATATTCGTCGCCGGTGAGATCTATGACCCTGTCATTCTGACGGGAAACGCATATGTCGAAAACATTGCGTACGGCTCTGGCGTTGCCGAAGGTGTCGGTCCTGGAGAGATACATGCGCTCGAAGTACTTGTCGACTTTGGACGAGGCCTCGTCGTCCAGGATGAAGCCGTTCTTTTCGGCCATGTTCATGAATATGGTCTTGAGTTCCTTTCCGTTATAGTCCTTGAACTCGATCTTTTTCTTGAACCTGGAATCAAGTCCGGAATTTGAGCGCAGGAAGGCTGTCATTTCCCGAGTGTAGCCTGCGATGATGCAGATGAAGTCGCCGGCCCTGTTCTCGAGGTAGGGAAGAAGAGTTTCGATGGCTTCCTGTCCGAACTTGTCGTCGTCTCCCTGCTTGAGTGAGTAGGCCTCGTCGATGAACAGTATTCCGCCCATTGCCTGGTTGATGACCTGCTCGGTCTTCAGAGCTGTGTCGCCCATATAACCTGACACGAGATCCTTTCTGATCACTTCCACCAGGTGTCCGCAGGGAAGGACCTGGAGACTGTTGAGTATCTCCGCGAAAAGTCTGGCGATGGTGGTCTTGCCTGTTCCAGGGTTGCCGAGAAACACGAAATGCGTCTTGAGCTGTATCTTTTCGCCGGGGTTGTCACGTTTCTGCCGCTTGATGCTGTTGATGATCGAGTGTATTTCTTCTTTTACCTCCTTTAGCCCGACAAAGGAGTCGAGCTTGCGGAAAATCTCCTCTTCAGTCAGCTCAACGAATGGTTCTCCGGTAATGTCGGCTTCTTCCATGGCTCCGTTGCGCCCGCAGCGCGTTATCTTGTTGAGCGTGTATGTCTCCGCCGAACGGTATGCAAGCTTTCCGTTTTCGCCGGAATTGCCGTCACGGAAAAGCTTTTTCATCACCAGTCCGAGTTTCTTTTCGGCCTCGGGGGAGATTGCTGTCCTGAATTTGTCGGTGATGACCGAGGTGCACAGCCTGGTCAGCTGCTGGTCGTTGAACTGGAGCAGGCTGAATTTGAACTCGAAGATAGAGGATATGTGCTTGTTGGTGTTTATGAAGTTCCCGAATCCGTTCTCCAGACCACAAAGTATCACCACCGGCATCTCCCTGTCCATGCGCATTCTTGCGAACAGCTTGTCAAGTCCGTTCTTCCCGTCTCCCACAAGGTCCTGGCAGTTGGTCACAAGCAGCACGCCTTTCTTGATTTTCGCGAGATTGGTATCGAGCTGTGAATTGAATTCGTCCCAGTCGGAGGCGTCCACTTGCTTTGGCTTCAGCCCGTCTGTGATCTTGTGGCGGTACATCAGAGAGCAAAGCTGTTCCGCCACATATACTTTGCCTGTGCCTGCATTGCCTGTGACCAGACAGTCGAGTCCCGGACGGGTAGTGCCACCAGAGAGCTGCATGAACTCAGCTGCATGCTCGCAGCGGGCTGCAAAACTCGTGAACATGGGAAGTATGTTGTCCTTTGCAATGAAGTTGGAGGTCTCGGGAAGAGACGTTCCGTCTGCCGCTGCCGTCTGGGGCGCGGTTTCAAGCAGCGCACCGCACCACTTGCAGTATTTGGCCTCGTCCCTGTTGGGCCTGCTGCATTTCTGGCATGTTTTCATTTTGAAATCTTTTTGGGGATCGGAATGTTGCTGAACATTATGTATCCTGCCTTCGAGGATCCGTCAAGTCCTGTCGCTGGAATTGAGATTATCTGCAGGCTTGTCGCTTCCGGAGCAAGATCGCTGATGAATACAGTGCCGTTGACCGTCTCCCCGGCCTTGAGCGTGAAGTCGGAAGGAGTGGTCGTGGCGCTTTCTTCCGGGGACTCGACACTGACGCTTATCTGTCCGTCCTTGTGGGTATATATCTTGCCGGTGTTGTCTTCGGCAGTCATGTTCTTGACGGTACGCGCAAGAGGAGTGGCCGTCTTCAGTTTGACGGCCAGCTGACTCTCTCCGTTGTTGGTGAGTGTGAAATCCACCTCGGCGGTGTTCTCTCCCGTTCTCCTGCTTGCGACAAATTCGGCAGTGGACCGGTCTGTTGAGCAGGAAGCGGAAACCTGATAACTGTTGCCGTCGACACTGACTGTCTGGCTGGTCGTGGACATGACCCCGGGGTCATCGGACTCTGAACCGGCGATTATGCCCCAGCCCACTGCCGAGTTGACAAACAGGACAAAGCCGGTTATGACGCCCAGGATCACCGGCCTGAGCTTTTCCCTCAGGGAGTCCTTGTACTGCTCCTTGTAGAAATCCTCGTTCACCGCGGAAGAGGACTGGAAGCTGCTGTCCTTGCTCTTGAATGCGAAGTGCAGCGGCTCGAGAGTGATCTGGTCATAGTCTGGCTTCTTCATTGATCTCAATTCGGCGGCTCCGTCATTCGGCTGGAACAGCCTTTTCAGGAAGTACCATCCGAAAGCACCGGAGACAGCCAGGGAAATGTACGGCACAAGTTTCCAGATGAACCATCGGCTGACAAAATACAATATCAGCATTACGAAGAAATAGCTGAAGATCGACATGAAGAATCCGAGAAATCTGTCTTCGCTGAAGAACTGGCATAGCAGAAGACAGAATACAATAGGGCCGAACATTATGAATATTTCAGCCTTGGCCGACCTGTCCAGTATAGGCGCCTGGATGATGGCTGCGACGTGTACGGCGATTGTCAGCAGGTAGAGTGCCGCGCAGATGACGATGAACACGCCCATTATTCCGCCGAGAGCCAGTATGGGCTGGGACTTGCCGCCGGTGCTGACGGACTTGCGCGCCTGTTCATAGCGCTGGTATTCCCTGTTGCTGCCGTCACATCTCCCCAGCATCTCCACATATTGTTGTGTAAGTTTCTCGTAGGAGTACTTTTGTGAGAGGTTGGCCTTCGGGTTTTCCTGATACTGTACGGCAAGCCATGCATGCAGGCTGCGCAGCCTTGTGGCCTTTGCAATCTCGTCCTTCCAGTTCTTTCCTTCCTTGCGGGAACCCATGAGGGCTTTCAGTCCGGAGATGTCGGTTATTGTCTCGTTGCTCCCCATGAAGCGGTATTCCGGGACATGCCCGAATCCCGACACGGTCTTCATTATTGCAATCGGAGCATCATACGGGCCGTATTTCCTGCTGTTGTCGGTGCTGTTGTAGTCGGCGCAGAATGCTGCCCACTTGTCCTGGGAGCTGAATCTGCCGCCCTTCGTCAGGAATGACTTGTGGAGGTAGGATTCGTTCCACTTGCCCCTGAACGACAGGATCACCAGGTCGACAAAGGAGGCCTGACAGATGTTGCGGTAAGGATTAGACTGGTTGCCCCATTGTTCGTAGAGCCTGTCCCTGTCGCCATCGAACTGCACGTAGTATGCGTTGAAGGCCATGTTGACGAGTCTTCCGAGTCCTTGCCCGGTCATCGCATACCATGGATCCTTCGGGTCTGCGCACAGGTTAATGTCGGCAGCCGGGTTGAGGGTCTGGATTATCAGCCTGTAGAGTCTCTGGAAACCTTCCGAAATGTTCTGCTGACGGAATTTGGCTATTTTGGCAGCATCGTCCGGAGAGAAAAACCTGATCATCTCCACGAAGGCGAGCGAACATATATATTTCTTGTCATCGTCGCTGACTGTCCTGTAGTCGGAGAAAAACTTCATGACGTCCATGGGGTTGTGGCAGGCAACTTCCGTGAACTTGGCATCGTCCGCGTTTTTCTTTCCGGAAAAAGTCCGGTAAATGTCAGCATCGTGCACGGCCCATATCAGGGCGCTTCTTGCCTGTCCGAACTGGTCGGCGGCCGCTGCCTTCACCCTGGTGACCAGATTGTCGGTCCACTGTTTTCCGCGGGAGTGCCTCAGGTGTATGTATACAGGATTGTCCGGATTGCCGAGGTCGTTGTTGAAACTGCTTTCGGCGTTCAGCAGCGGAATCAGGGTTTTGTGGATTTTCCCGCTACGGTCATAGTACGGCAGGTCAGGATCAAGTGCCAGGGCGGCTGCATAAAGGCCGGCAACCTGGTTTTTAGGATATTGGGTCTCTATGATTTCATTGATCTTGATTTCCACTTCCGGCATGGATGTTCGCAGCCAGTCGCATACTCGTCCTCTGTAAAGGTAGGAAATGCCCAGTTCCTGGTCTTCCATCATGAACCTTGCGAGGTCGGCGGCATTGCGGGCAATCTTGTTGCCGCGTGAATCGAAGACGATGTTGAGGCTCCCCATGGATTCGCCTACTGGAACGTCTTCGCCTGACAGTTTCCGCTGGATCTCGTCGAATCCCCAACGGCTGTCCTCGTCGTTGAGCAGCAGACCGCGCACTATGGTCCTCAGAGGTTCGGGCATCGATTTGGGCACGTCGATTTTTCCTTCAAGCTTGAGCTTGACGAGTTCCGTCTCCTTGCGCTTGAAACTGTCGGCTCCCATCCAGAGGGCCAAGGCCGTCATTCCGAGTGCGTAGTAGTCGTATGCCCTGGTCATTATGGCGTAGGTGCTCCCTCCGATTGTTGAGGCTTTGGTGTAGATTTCCGGAGCGGCGTAGATAGGCGTGCGGTCCTGGAGGCTGTTCACGCTTCCGTCTGCATCGAGTATGTCGGAAATGCCGAAGTCGGAAAGCAGGAGCAGGCAGTTGTTCTTGTCGGTGAACAGCAGGTTTTCCGGCTTGGTGTCCTTGTGGAGCACCCCCACCTTGTGCAGTTCGTTGAGGTTTCTGGCAGTCAGGGTCACAATCTGCAGGATGGCGTCAGCGTTGCCTTTGAAGTCCCAAGAGGCGGTGGACCCGTCTTCGCAGTATTCCATCAGCGTGAAACTGCGTTTTTCGCCGGATATGGTGATGTTGCCATAGCCGAAGATGTCCACCACGGCAGCTTTTCCGCGAAGTTGAGCGAGGCGCCCGATCAGGTCCTTGTTGAAGTTGTGCACTCCTCTGTAAAGTTTGAGCGCATATTTTTTCCCTTCGCTCAAAAGGACGTATACCTCGGCCTCTCCGCCGTTGCCGATGAGCTTGTCCACGGTATAGGTTGTTCCGTGGATTGTAAGGCTTTTCCTTTGAGTCAGGTCGAATGTCGCCTTGGGGGCCGGTCCGGTTTGCGGCTGTTGCGTGTAGGCAGCTGCCGTCGAATTGGACACAGCCGTAGCGTTCGCGACGGCTGTCATGCCTGCTGTGCTTCCGTTCATGACTGCAGTTGCCTGCGTCCTGCCCGCAGTGACGGTGCCTGTTCCGGCTCCTGGGGCGGCGACCTGCGTTGAACCTGCCGTGGCGGTAATATTGGAATCTGTCATAGTTCCTTGGTTACAGTTATTGTCTTTTCTTCATATATCCATGTCCCTCCGTGCCAGGGTTCGCAGCATTCGCTTGGCTGGTTGTGCCAGCAACCGCAGTAATTGCACACCCACGCAACGGGATTGTTGCTCTTGACTTTCTGAATCACTGAAATTTTGCGGGCAGAATAGTAGTTGCGCTGCTCCTGTGGGGTCGAGCCGGCAGGCGGTACCATCTGCTCAAGGGTCGCGTTCAGTTCGGCTCTCATTTTGGCATATTCTGCCTGGAGTTCTTCCCTGGTCTTTTGCTTTGGGGCTGTCTTTGCCTTGACGGCAGCGGACGTGGTGGCCGGGGCTGTCGTGACAGTGTCCGCGGGTGTGTTTCCTGCGGACTTGACTGCCGCGAGCATTTCCTTGAGCCTGAGAATGTCCGGCGGAAGTTCCTTCTTCTGAGCGGCCGCTCCTCCGTTTGCCGATGCCCCGCCGATGTCGGCAGGGCCTTCTTCGGCAGAGCTGTCAATCATCTGCTGGAGTTCGGCCATCCTGACGGCGAGTTCTGCTGCCTTGAGGTATACTGGATCCTTTTTTGCCCGTTCGAATTCTTTTTTTGCCGCAGGCGTGAGCGGTTCGTTGCATTTGCGGCAGTAAGACCTGGAGTTGACAGTGCCGCACCTTGGACATACGACACCACGCCTGCTCATTCCGCATTCGGGACAGATCTCTTCGCCCGCAGGCATCTCCGATCCGCAGAACGTGCAGTAGGGAGCAAGCGGCCTCCCGCAGCTCGGGCAGAATTCCTCGGTGCCCTTTATTGAAGCTCCGCACCATGGGCAATGACCTCCGGTTTCGGTTTTTTCCCTGGTCCTGTCTGCGGTTCTTGCCTGAGTCTTTTCTCTGTTCCTGAACAATTCCTCTGCCATGGTAGTCTTAGTGCCTTTTTTTCTTGTCGCCAGTAGGGTCGGGGCGACACAACAAAAGCCCTGATTGGCAGGGCAGTTTCTGCCGGGGCTCAATCAGGACTTCAATACCGAAGGCGGATGAAATTTTCACCGCTCACTTCGGAAACTTTCGTACGCAATATATGAATTATTTATAAATTTGCCAAACTTAACGAGTTGTAACAGCAATGGAAGAGAACAGAAAACTGAATTTCCTTGAGGAAATAATCGAAGACGACCTGAAATCAGGCAAAGTGAAGAGCATTCTGACCAGATTCCCTCCTGAACCCAACGGCTATCTGCACCTTGGACACGCAAAGTCCCTGTGCATCAACTTCGGCCTTGCCCAGAAGTACGGCGGAAAGACAAATCTCCGCTATGACGACACCAACCCCGTTAAGGAGGATACCGAATATGTCGACGCGATAAAGGAAGACATCAAGTGGCTGGGTTTCCAGTGGGAGAAGGAATGCTACGCTTCAGATTATTTCGATCAACTCTACGAATGGGCTGAGCAGATGATAATGAAGGGCCAGGCCTACGTGGACGACCAGAGCCAGGAGGAAATATCCAAGGGGCGCGGAACCGTGGACACTCCGGGTGTGGAGAGCCCCTGCCGCAACCGTACTCCGGAGGAGAATCTCAGACTGTTCAGGGAGATGCGCGACGGAAAATATGCCGACGGCGAGAAGGTTCTGCGCGCGAAGATTGACATGGCTCATCCCAACATGCTGATGCGCGATCCCATAATGTACCGCATCAAGCATGCTTCCCATCACCGTACGGGTGACAAGTGGTGCATCTATCCGATGTATGACTATACTCATGGGCAGAGTGACTCCATCGAGGGAATCACTCATTCGATATGCACCCTGGAGTTCGATGTGCACCGTCCGCTTTACGACTGGTTCATACAGACTCTCGGGATATTCCCGTCTCACCAGTATGAATTTGCCCGCCTGAATCTGACATATACACTGATGTCAAAGCGCAAACTGCTTGAGCTCGTGCAGAAGGGATTCGTTGCCGGATGGGACGATCCACGAATGCCGACGCTCTGCGGCGTGCGCCGCCGCGGCTATACGCCGGAGGCTCTGAAGATGTTCTGCGACAAGATCGGTGTGTCCAAGCGTGACCAGCTTATGGACATCCAGCTCCTGGAGTGGTGTGTCCGTCAGGATCTCAACGCGCGTTCAAACCGCTATATGGTTGTTCAGGATCCGCTCAAGGTAACCATCACCAACTGGCCGGCCGGACAGGTAGAGTGGTTCGACTGCCCTCTGAACCCTGCTGAGCCTGAAGGCGCAACCCGCAAGGTGCCGTTTACCGGTGATTTGTGGATAGACCGTGCCGACTTTATGGAGGATGCTCCCAAGAAGTTCTTCCGCCTGAAGCCTGACGGAGAGGTCCGTCTCAAATATACTTATATTATCAAGTGCGACAAGGTGGTGAAGGATGCCGAAGGCAAGGTTGTCGCCCTCGAGTGCAGCTACGATCCCACAACGAAGCCGGGAGGCGGAGAGTGGCGCAGCGTAAAGGGTACCATCCACTGGGTTTCTGCGGATTATGCCAAGGAAATCGAGATACGCAACTACGACAGGCTGTTCACTCTTGCTGACATGAGCCAGGTTCCGGAGGACAGGGACTATAAGGACTTCCTCAATCCTGATTCGCTTGTTCTCGGCTCTGGTCTTGCCGAGCCTGCGCTTCTCGAGGACGCTTCCGGGATTGCGGTGCAGTTCGAGCGCACGGGCTATTATGTGAAGGACAAGGACTCCACGACGGAAAAGGCAGTCTTCAACAAGACTGTTTCCCTGAAGGATTCATACAAGCCGGAATAGCATTCCGCAAGAACAGTCAAACAAAAAGGATGTCCGAACCAGGACATCCTTTTTGTTTGACTGAAGATAATCGTCATTCGCTGAGTTCGAGCCAGCGGGTTTCGAGCCTGTCAAGTTCGGCCATGATTTCCTCTATTCGTGCCGCATGCGCTTGGAGTTCGTCGTAGGGGAGTGTGCCAGAACTCATCTCTGCTTCCAGCCTGCTCTTCTCTTTTTCGAGTTCCGGCATTGTGGCCTCGATCTGCTCGAGTTCCTTCTTTTCCTTGTAGGAAAGTTTCTTCGGTCCCTGCTTTGTCTGGCTGCCTGCGTTTGCCGCCTTCGTCACGGCAGGTTTGGGCTGTCTTTCGGCTTCCTCCTTTTTTCTGGAGGCTTCCACATCCTTGATCCATGCCCGGTATTCGCTGAATTTGCCAACGAAATCCTTGACTGCTCCCTCTCCGCAGAATACGAGAAGGTGGTCTACCGTCCTGTCGAGGAAGTGGCGGTCGTGGCTCACGACGATGAGACTGCCGTCGTAGTCCGAAAGGAACTCCTCGAGTATGTTGAGTGTCACTATGTCAAGGTCGTTGGTGGGTTCGTCGAGGATGAGCAGGTTGGGATTCTGCATCAGTATGGTCAGCAGGTAGAGTCTCCGTCTTTCCCCTCCGGACAATTTTGATATCCGTGTGGTGTACATGTCTCTTGGAAACATGAAGTTGGAAAGCAGTCTCGTGTCAGAGACGGCGTCCATTACGGTCATGTCCTCCTTGAAGTCCATTCCCTGCTGGCGGTAGTAGCCTATGACCAGTGACGTCCCGCGGTCGATGCTCCCGGAGTCCGGGGCGATGCCGCCTGTGAGCAGTTCGAGGAAGGTGGACTTGCCGACACCGTTGCGACCGACGATTCCGACCTTGTCCCCGCGCTGGAAATTGTAGGTGAAGTCCTTCAGCATGCAGTGTCCTTCCCAGCTGTAGTTCACGTTCTTGCAGTTGATGATCTTGTTGCCCAGGCGCGAGGCGCTCCCTACGCCTTCGAGTGATATCTGCCTGTCGTCGCGCTGCTGGCTTGCCCTTTCGGAGAGTTCGTGAAATGCGTTTATACGGTACTTTGCCTTGCCGGAGCGTGCACATGGAGTGGCATGAATCCATTCAAGTTCGCGCCTCAGAAGGTTGCGGACCTTGTCTGTCTCGGCATTCCATGACGATATCCTTTCCTGCCGCTTCTCCAGGTAGTTCTGGTAGTTGCCACGATAGGAGTAGACCGCTCCGTGGTCAAGTTCCATCACGATGTTGCATACCCTGTCGAGGAAATATCTGTCGTGTGTGACCATAAGAAGGGTGCAGCGGCTGCGCCTGAGCCATGATTCCAGAAATTCTATGGCCTCGATGTCCAGGTGGTTGGTCGGCTCGTCCATTATCAGGAAGTCTGCATTGAGGGCGAGCATCTCGCTTATTGCCACGCGTTTGATTTCTCCTCCGGAAAGCTCGCTCATCTTTTGGCCCAGGTCCGGGAGCCGGAAAGAGGTCAGAAGTTCCTTGAGCCTCTGGAGGAATGCGGCCTTCTCTTCTTCATGGAATGATGCAGTGTCGTGGCTGCTGTGCTCAAGAACCTGGTCAAGGATGCTGAGATCAGGGGACCAGTCGTAGTCCTGCTCGAGAAAGGCAATGCGTATGTCCTTGAGGAACATCACCTTGCCGCCCGAGTCGGAACTGTCCTTGCCGGCAAGTATACGGAGCAGCGAGGTCTTTCCTGTGCCGTTGGGCGCGATCAGGGCTATCTTGTCTCCCTCATTGACATTGAATCCTATGTGCTCGAAAAGCACTTTCGGGCCATAGGATTTGGAGATGTTCTCAATCTGCAGATAGCAGGCCATGCGCTATACAAGGCCAAGCACCTTGTCCCTCGAAAGCAGGCAGTCGCCGACTGATGCGGCCCTGCGGTCCAGCTTTGAGAGGACAATCTTGGTGTCGGATGACACTCTTGAGAGCGAAAGACGGTTGACGGCAGTCTTGATTGGAAGCAGCAGGTAGTCCTTGCCGACTATCAGGCGTCCGCCAATCACCACGAGACCCGGGTTGAATATGTTGAGCACACCGGCGATTCCGCGTCCGAGCGTGTCACCGATCTTGCCTATGCTGTCGATGGCAAGCACGTCACCTTCCTCCACGGCTCTAAGGATCTCGTCGAGTTCGATGTCGCCGTTTTCCTCGAAACTGGGGAGAAGGGATGATGAATGGCCTCTTCTGAGCTCGTCGACCATAATCCTGTGCAGAGCCGATCCGGACGCGCCGGTTTCAAGGCAGCCAACCTTTCCGCATCGGCATATTATGTCGTTGTTGAGGGCGGGGAAGTGGCCTATTTCGCCTGAATAGCCTGATTTGCCGTAGTAAAGCTTGCCGTCGGCGATGATTCCCATACCGAGCCCCCAGCTGATGTTGATGAATATCATGTTGGGATCGGCATCGGCTCCAAGGTTCATGTATTCTCCGTAGGCCATTGCCCTGGAGTCATTCTCTATGTTGACGGGAAGCTTGAACTCCTTCTCGAAGATGCTCTTGAGGGGAATGTCATCGCTCACGAAATAGCTGAGGCTGTAGCCTTTTTCGGGGTTTACACGTCCGGAGAGGCTGACTCCCACGCCAAGGACCTTGATCCAGGGAATCCCGCTCTTTGTGACCTCGTCCTTTACCATACGGCATATTGTCCTGAAAGACAACTCGTTGGCCTCAAGAACGAATTCGATGTCCTGTATGAAGTTGACAATTTCGCCCTTGAAGTTGCTGATTGCGATATGGAAATGATGTCGGGCTATGTCCACGCCGACGAAATATCCTGCCTCCGGGTTCAGGCCATAAACGCTCGGCCTGCGCCCTCCGGAAGTGCCGACCTTGCCTTCATCCTGGATGAAGTTGTCGTCAATGAGCTCGGCGATGAGTTTGGTTATTGTCGGCACGCTGATGCCCAGGGCACGGCTGAAGTCAGCGATGCTGTAGTTGTTGTGCGTTATGCACAGCCGCAGGATTTCTCTTTTGACGATGGCGTTCTTGTTGGAAGTCTCGTCCAGAAAAGATGGAAGCATAATATTCATATTACATGCAAATATATCAAATATTTTGTTATAAATAGGAATGTTTTGTGAAATTTCTTAAAAATTCTTTGTCGGTATCCCGAATGTTTTGCTTTAAGGCGCCGTGCGTTGTCCGGAGGAGTCCTGAAGGTTTCGCAAAATCAAAACAACTTGCTATTTTTGTGATGATTTATATCAATTAGTGGACAGATGAGATTTGTCTCGAAACTTCTGAAAAGAATTCGCACGCTGAAACTGTCGCTGAGGGCAAAACTTGTGCTCAGCCTTCTTTCGGTAGTGGCCATATTGCTGGTGTCTTCAGTGATTTCGGTGATGGAGTATTCCAGGATGAGCAACTATGTTTCTGATCTCATTGCGGACGACATCAGCAGCATCAATGTCGCCAGCCGGCTTGCCGACATGAGCAACATCTACAACCTCGAGATTCTGGAAACTATCGGTGAAGGTTCGTCGGGAAAGCTGCCGGACTTTGACGACGAGTATTTCAAGACCAACTGCGAACGTCTGAGAATGAGCCATACCATCAATCAGGCCTATCCGATGGCTGATTCGGTAATGTATTCTTATGCGGCCTACATGCTGACGTCGCTTGAGCTTGAAAGTGTGGTGCAGTCTGACTTCATTGACAACCGTGAGTGGTACTTCGGCCGTCTGCAGCCGCGCTTCGAACGGCTTCAGCGCGACATCGACAACCTTACGACTGCAATTTACGAGGATCTTCAGGAGAATTCGGCCACTTTCGACAGAGGATTCTACAGGAGTATAATCCCCGGCATTGTCGCCGTCGGAGTCGGGCTCATGCTTGTGCTCATGCTGCTGTTCTTCATACTCTCGTATTATGTGAATCCTCTGTACAGGATGCTCGACGGGCTGAGTGCCTACCGTTCGAGCGACAAGAAGTACACGGTGGATTTTGAGGGGGATGACCAGCTCGTTGAGCTCAATGACGGAATTTCGGAGCTCGCGAACGAGAACCAGCAGCTTCGCCGTAGGGTGAGGGAACTGAGAAAGAGATGAACTGGAAAGTAATCATAAGGAACATAGGCTTTGCCCTGCTGGTCAACGCACTGTTCATGCTGTTTGCGGTCATCGTCTCGATGGCGAACGGCAATGATTCGGCGCTGGCTGCACTTATGATTTCGTTCACGATCACATTCATCGTCGGAATCTTTCCGTTTTTTTTCGTGCGCAAGACGACATCCATCTCCTTGAGGGAAGGATATGTGATAATAACTCTCTCGTGGCTGCTGTCATTCGTCTTCGGCTTGCTGCCCTATGTGCTTTGGGGCGGACCGTTCACATTGTCGAATGCCATATTTGAATCCGTGAGCGGATATACAACATGCGGAGCCACTATACTGAATGATGTCGAAGCCCTGCCGCGCAGCCTTCTCTTCTGGCGTTCTTCGACACATTTCATAGGCGGTCTTGGTGTTGTGGTGTTTCTGCTTCTGCTGATTCCCGAGTCCAGCCAGATGCGCATGAGGCTGACCAACATGGAACTGAGTTCGCTCAGCCGCAGCGGCTATTCTTCACGCACGACGAATGTCGTCTACATTTTTGCGTACGTATATCTGGCTCTTGTGATTCTTGCGGTGCTGGCGTATGTCTTGGCCGGGATGTCACCGTTTGATGCGCTTTGTCATGCGATGGCCGTGGTCGCCACTGGAGGATTCAGCACGCGAACCATGTCGATAGCCGCATTCGACTCGTACTGGATTGAAGGGATCACGATGCTCTTCATGTATCTGTCTTCAATTCACTTTGGCCTTCTGTATCTTGCGGTAATCACACGTTCGCTGAAACCTCTCGGAAGCCCTGTTATAAAGTTTTATACTGCGTTTGTCGCGGTGGTGGCGGTTTTTCTCGGCATCGGTCTCAAAGTCGGCGGCATGTGTGACAGTTGGGCCGAGTCCATTTGGGACGGCCTTTTCAACACTCTGACAATTTCGTCCACCACTGGATTTGCCAATCTTGACAATTCTCACTGGCCCTTCTGGATGGTGGCCCTGACCCTTTTTCCGGCAATCATTTGCGGAACTACCGGTTCGACCTGCGGCGGCATCAAGTCTGACAGGGCACTGATCCTCCTCAAGGCCGTGGGACGCTATGTGAATTCAATTCTGCATCCGTCTTCAATCAACGAGATCAGGCTCGGGAGGAAGATACTCCGCGATTCCGACGTGTCTCCACACCTGCTGTATATAAGCATATACATGTTCTTTATTTTCATTTCCATGCTCCTGTGCCTGATTTCAGGGCTTGATTTTGAAAGTTCTCTGGTGTCGAGCGTGATGAGCATCGGAAACGTTGGCCCTGGCTGCGGTGAGCTCATGGGAAGTCTGGGCTCCTATGACAGCGCCCCCACGTTCGCAAAATTGGTCTTCAGCCTAGACATGTTCCTTGGACGTGTGGAGATTTTCCCGGTCCTGGCAGTTCTGGGAATGATTTTCGACAAAAGGGACAGGCAGTGATGGACCGGGCGGACTTTCTTTACAAAAGTTTTCTTGAGCATTTCGGGCATGATCCGACACCGTGTCAGGATGGCCTTTTCCGCAGTCTCGCGGATTTCGTGACATGTGACGACGCCGACATTCTTGTAGTGAACGGGTATGCGGGTACGGGCAAGACCACGGCGGTTGCCGCCGCGATAGAAGTGCTCGGCAGCATGGGAGCACAGTCGGTCCTGCTTGCCCCGACGGGGCGTTCGGCAAAGGTGCTGGCCTCGATTGCCGGCCGTTCAGCTTCCACGATCCACAAGCACATATATCGCCAGAAGTCTGTCAGTGCGGAAGGGTACGGCAGTTTCTCGCTTGCGCCCAACAAGGCAAGGAACACTCTTTTCGTGGTGGACGAAGTGTCGCTGATAGGCTCTGACACTGCAGACGTGCAGTCCGGCGGCAGCGCCCTGTTCGGGACCGGCAACCTGCTGGAGGATCTTGTGAATTTCGTGAGAAACGGGGCAGATTGCCGCATGGTGCTGATAGGTGATGACGCGCAGCTGCCGCCTGTAGGCCTCGAGGAGTCGCCGGCGCTCTCCCATGAAGTGATGGACTGGTTCGGCGGTGTGCGCTGGTGCAGGCTGACCTCTGTGGTCCGCCAGGCTTCCGAGTCGGGAATACTGCGCAATGCGACCATGCTCCGCGAACTTCTTGCGCAATTCCGCGAAAACGGTGAGTCCGGAGAATTGAGGCTTGACCTTTCAGGTACCGATGACGTTGTCCGCATAGGTGGTGGCGAACTGATAGACGCCATAAGCGATGCATACGATCACTTCGGACAGGATGAGACTGTGGTGCTGTGCCGTTCGAACAGGCGCGCCAACAGATACAACATGGGAATCCGTTCCAGGGTCCAGTACAAGGAGGAAGAACTCGTGCGTGGAGACAGGCTCATGATCGTGAGGAACTGCTACCAGTTTCTCGAGGATGTCCCGCAGCTGGACTACATTGCGAACGGAGACATTGCAAAGCTGGTGAGGATAGGGCATTACGAAGAAAGGTACGGCCTGAATTTTGCCGAAGCACTGCTCTCTTTCCCGGATTACGGAGATGTTGAGATAGGGGCAAAGGTATGTCTGGACACACTCCATTCGGAGAGTGCCTCTCTTACCAGGGAACAGCAGAACGCGCTTTATGAGGGAGTATGGGCCGACTATTCCGACCGGAAGACCAAGAAGAAAATATGGCAGGGGGTCAGGGAAGATGTCTACTACAATGCCCTGCAGCTCAAGTATGCCGAGGCCATCACCTGCCACAAGGCGCAGGGCGGCCAGTGGGACTGCGTGTTCATTGATTGTCCGTTCTGGCTGCCGGAGCAGAGTGCCGATGACATCAAGTGGCTTTATACTGCCGTCACCAGGGCGGTAAAAAAAGTATATCTTGTGAATTTCCCGGACAGGTTCTTTGCGGATCAGGTGCAGGAGGGCGACCTGTGATGATGCCGGTCCGCCGCATTTTTTTTGTGTAATTTTGGCTCAGTTATGATGAATATTGGAAGAATTGTTCTGGCTGTCGCCTTTCTGGCGGTTCATGCATTTTCAGCCTTTGCGGAGGATAAGAACGTGACTCCGTCGCCCGACAGCACCATGGTTGCGTTTACGAGGGACAATGACCTTTGGGTGCGCAGCATTGCCGATTCCGTCGAGACCAGGCTTACGTTCGACGGTTCGGATGTGGTGCTGAACGGATACGCCTCATGGGTTTATTATGAGGAAATATTCGGCAGGGCTTCGAATTACCGGGCCTTCTGGTGGAGTCTGGACTCGCGCAGAATTGCATATTACCGCTTCGACAACGACAAGGTCCCGGTTTTCCCCATTTTCTCGCCTTTCGGGCAGAACGGCTCACTCTCGCTTACCCGTTATCCCAATGCCGGCCAGACCAATCCCGACGTGAAGGTCGGAATTGTCGGTCTTGATTCGGGGAAGACCGTGTGGGCGGATTTTGATTATTCTCTCGACCAATATTTCGGTACGCCTTTCTGGTCTCCTGATTCCCGGGAACTGTATGTCCAGCGTGAACCGCGAAGGCAGAGCAGACTGGACCTGTATGCCGTTGATGCCTCTGACGGTGGTCTTCGTCATGTCTATGGTGAGGAATATCCTACATGGGTCAAGTGGATTGACGGGATGTTGTTTACTCCTGACGGTCTGTATATGGTCCGTGATTTCGAGACTGGCTGGGCCCAGATATATTTCCTCGGATACGACGGGACACTGAAAAGGCTCACCGATGGGAGCAACTGGGATGTCAAGCTGCTCCAGACCGACGGCAAGGGGAATATCTGGTTCACTGCAAAACGAGATTCCCGCCTGCATTCCGCTTTGTATGTGCTGGACCGCAAGGGAAAGGTAACCATGCTGACCGATCCTCAGTATTCCGTGTCGGATGTTCAGTTCAGCGACGGCTTCAAGGTTTTCACTGCAAGGCTGTCGAATGCCAGGACTCCGTCGATGACAGTGAAGGGACTCTGCCGGCGGTTTGACTGTGAGGTCCTGGCCCAAACGGAAGTTGCTGACACTCTTTCTCTTCCGTATCCCGAGATCGTGAAGATCGAAAACGACGGATTCGATCTTTATGCATTGATGTCCCTTCCGGAGAATTTCGACCCTTCGAAGAAGTATCCTGTTGTCATGCAGCTCTATGGCGGTCCCGGGACACCATATGTCAAGGATGTGTGGCGGAACCGTGACGCTTCAGACGAGTGGTGCTTCCGCAACGGCATTATATATATAGTGTGCGATCCCCGTTCGTCGGGGGAGAACGGAAGGGAAGGAATGGACCAGGCTTTCAGGCGCATGACTGTGATTGAACTGCAGGATTACATGGCCTGGGCAAGATGGCTGCAGTCTCTTCCTTATGTCGACGGTTCCCGCATCGGTGTCAAGGGCTTCTCGTTCGGGGGCACCACTACGGCAATGCTGGTGCTGCGCTATCCTCAGTATTTCCGCTGTGGCATTGCAGGCGGCGGAGTATACGACTGGACACTTTATGATTCTCATTATACGGAACGCTTCATGGATACTCCGCAGGCCAATCCGGAGGGATATGCCCTGGCGAGCGTGCTCAACTGGGTGCCCAAGGTTTTTGACGGCGGGGCCGAAGGCCAGGAGCGGCCGTTGCCCGGAGCCCTCAGGCTTACACACGGGACCGGTGACGACAATGTCCATTACCAGAATACTCTGCTGCTGATGGACGCCCTGCAGAAGGCGGGGTATCAGTTCGAGGTGATGCTTTACCCCGATGGCATGCACGGATACCGTGGTCTGCAGGGACAGCACGACAAGGCTGCCGAGGCGGATTTTTGGACCCGTTGGCTCAAATAACGGGGCAATTAATTAAATAATTTATTAATCGCGGGCCAAAAGGCCCGCGAAAATTTACAATTGTTGTAATATGCAATATCCCTCTCCCTGTTTTTTCGCAAAGTTGATTCCCTGGCTTA